>NZ_JBFRFE010000340.1:0-4590 GCF_052114665.1 Stenotrophomonas sp. 2YAF22
GCATGTCGCAGCCGGTACGGCCGGGCACGTTATACAGCACCACCGGCAATCCCGCCTGGTCGGCGACCGCGCGGTAATGCGCGATCAGGCCGGCCTGGGTCGGCCGCACGTACGGCGGTGTGACCACCAGCGCGTGGGTGGCACCGAGCGCGGCGGCGCGGCGGGTCTGCTCGATGGTCTTGGCGGTGCCGGACAGGCCGGTACCGGCCAGGACCGGAACGCGGCCGGCGATGCGTTCGACCGCGCTGGCCAGCAGCTGGTCGTACTCCGCATCGGACAGGGTGGCTGCCTCGCCGGTGGAGCCGGCAACGACAACGCCTTGGACGCCGCCCTCCAGCTGCAGGTGCAGCAGGCGCTGCCAACCGTCGGGGTCGAGTGCGCCGTCGGCCCGGAAGGGGGTCGCCAGCGCGGTGATGAGGCCGGAAAGGGACAAGGACGTGCTGCTCTTGGCTGGGGAGGGAAAACGTCCGCCACGGAAGGGCGCGGGCGTTCTGAATGTTACTTGCGGCGCGAAAGCACGGGCAAGTATGCTGGACACCGGTGGATCCCCGCCTCTGGCGGGCATTCAGACTAACGCATGCATTACCCGGAATCGCCTTGACCGACACCACCCCGCGCCCAGCGCCGAGCGAAAACCACCTCCTGATCAACGCCTATACGACGCATCCGGAGTCCCCCCTGTTGTCCGTCACCCGCCGCATCGCCGACAGCGGGTGCAATCTGGTGGATGCACGCCTGGCCACCGTGGGCCGCGATGTCTCGGTGACCGCGCTGGCCACCGGCTCCTGGGATTCGGTCGCCAAGCTGGAAGCGATGCTGACCCGGCTCGAGCGCGAGGAAGGCCTGAAGCTGGTCTGGTATCGCACCGAAGCCAAGCAGGCGCAATCCAACCTGTTGCCGTACATCGTCGAGGTGATCGCCGCCGACAAGCCGGGCATCCTGTTCCAGCTGGCCGATTTCTTCGACCGCCAGGGCATCACCATCGAGACCCTGCAGAGCACGCGCTACCGCGCCATGCAGACCGGTGCGGAAATGTTCAGCGCACAGGTCACCATCGGCGTGCCGGCCAACATGCACATCGCCGCCCTGCGCGATGATTTCCTTGAGTTCTGCGACCACTTGAACCTGGACGCGATCATGGACCCGATGAAGTTCTGATTGAAACCCTGATTCTTCGCGCGCTCCTCACGGGCGCGTGGCGTTTCATGCAATTGTCGTAGAAAGAACCCAGGCTCGACAGAAGGACCTCATGAACAACGGCGATACCCTGGACAGCACCACCCTCTCCCTGCCGCTGGCGCTGTCCGGCGGCGCCCAGGCCACCCTCGGCGATTACGCCGGCCAGTGGCTGGTGTTGTACTTCTACCCCAAGGACAGCACCCCGGGCTGCACCACCGAGGGCATCGACTTCAACGCACTGTTGCCCGGCTTCAGGAAAGCGGGCGCGGTCGTGCTTGGCGTCTCGCGCGACTCGGTGAAGTCCCACGACAACTTCTGTGCCAAGCAGGGCTTCGCGTTCCCGCTGGTCAGTGATGCCGACGAAGCGCTGTGCAGCGCCTTCGACGTGATCAAGATGAAGAACATGTACGGCAAGCAGGTACGTGGCATCGAGCGCAGCACCTTCCTGATTTCCCCCGACAGCCGCATCGTGCAGTCATGGCGCAAGGTCAAGGTCGCCGGCCATGCCGACGCCGTCCTCGCCGAACTGAAGGCCAATCAGTCCAAGTGAGTCCCATCGCCCACTTTGTCCGCCACCACCCTGCCCTGCAGCAGGCCGTGGTGGTTTTTCCCTGTCCGTAACCAGGAACCGATGATGACCCGAGGCAAGCGCATCTACGTGCTGGATACCAACGTGCTGATGCACGATCCCACCGCGCTGTTCAAATTCGAGGAGCACGATGTCTACCTGCCCATGCAGGTGATCGAGGAGCTGGACAACGGCAAGAAGGGCACGACCGAAGCGAGCCGCAATGCGCGCCAGGTCAGCCGCTTCCTCAACGAGCTGGTGCAGGCTTCGGGCCTGGACAACCTGGCCGAGGGCATTCCGCTGCAGCGGCCGCAGGGCCTGCAGCTGCGCGGCAAGCAGAGCGTGGGCCTGCTGCGTTTCCAGACCAGCCATTTCGACGCGGGCAAGAGCTTTGGCAAGGTCATCCCGGACAACGCCATCCTCGGCGCGATCCTGGCGCTGAAGGAAGAAACGCCGGAGATCCCGGTGGTGTTCGTCTCCAAGGACATCAACCTGCGGATCAAGGCGGCCATCGCCGGCATCGTCTCGGAAGACTACGAGAACGACCGCGCGCTGGACGATTTCAGCCTGCTCTACACCGGCGCCACCGAGCTGCCGGAAGATTTCTGGAAGCGCCACGGCGAGGATCTGCGCAGCTGGAGCGACAAGGGCCGCACGCACTACGAAATCCTCGCCCAGGACGGCGAAGAGTGGTACCCGAACCAGTACGTGTACCTGCCGGGCGAAGACGAAGTCGAGCTGCGCGTCAGCAGGATCGTCGGCGATGGCAAGGTGGTGTTGTCGCTGGTCGATGACTTCCGCCACGGCAGCCATGCCGTGTGGGGCATCAGCGCGCGCAACCGCGAGCAGAACTTCGCACTCAACGCACTGATGGATCCGGAGATCGACTTCGTCACCCTGCTCGGTACTGCCGGCACCGGCAAGACCCTGCTGGCACTGGCCGCCGGCCTGGCGCAGACGATGGACCAGCAGCGCTACCGCGAGATCATCATGACCCGCGCCACGGTCAGCGTCGGCGAGGACATCGGCTTCCTGCCCGGCACCGAGGAAGAGAAGATGACGCCGTGGATGGGCGCGTTGACCGACAACCTGGAAGTGCTGACGCACAACCAGGAAGGCGGCACCTGGGGCCGCCAGGCCACCAACGACCTGCTCGCCAGYCGCATCAAGATCCGCTCGATGAACTTCATGCGCGGCCGTACGTTCCTGTCGCGTTACCTGATCCTGGACGAGGCSCAGAACCTGACGCCCAAGCAGATGAAGACGCTGRTMACCCGTGCCGGCCCCGGCACCAAGATCRTCTGCCTGGGCAACRTCGMRCAGATCGACACCCCGTACCTGACCGAAACCACGTCGGGCCTGACCTACGCCGTGGACCGCTTCAAGAACTGGCCGCACAGCGCGCACATCACGCTGCGTCGCGGTGAACGCTCGCGGCTGGCCGATTACGCCTCGGAGGTGTTGTGAACCGCTGCACCCGTCTGCTGCTGCCATCGCTGGCGGTCGCCATTGCCACGCTGCTCGGTGCCTGCGCGACCACGCAGGGACCGGCCAGCGTGCCGACCACAGAACGCAGTGGCCAGTCCTGGGTGGTCACCCGCCCGATCATCGCCGCGCAGGTGCTCGATACCTGCTCGCGCCCCAGCCCCGGCCGCGAGGCCGGGCGGGTAAGCGGCTACTGGGCACCGAGCCGGCAGCAGGTGGACCAGCTGGAAGCGAAGCTGGCATCGCTGGAAGCGCAGGTGCCACACGTGCTGGATTTCGATCGCCAGTACGTTGGCATCGAGCTGGACGGAAAGCAGGTGATCTACATCAACGCGTTCCATCTGCCTGAAGACAACAGCCTCCGGCCCGCCCGCGAAGCGGTGCGGGTCTGCGATGGCGGCGCGCAGTTCTGGGGCGCGGTCTTCGACCCGACCAGCGGGACCTTCAGCGAACTGCAGTTCAACGGCGGCTTCGGCGGGCCCTGAGGGGCCTGCCATGGGAATCCGCCTGCCCACCTGGGTCTGGATCGGCGCGGTCGCCCTGTCGTGCGTGGCCGGCATGGTCAATGTGGTTGGCTTCCTCGGTTTTGAACACCAGGCGGTCAGCCACATGACCGGCAGCACCAGCCAGCTTGGCATGGCACTGGCGCAAGGTGACTGGCGCGCGGTCGGCCATTTGTGGGGTCTGCTGATCGCGTTTTCGCTGGGCGCGATGGTCAGCGGACTGCTGATCCAGGACAGCGCACTGCAGCTCGGCCGGCGCTACGGCGTGGCGCTGGCATTGGAATCGCTGTTGCTGCTGGCGGCCATTCCGCTGTTCAAGCAGCATCAGATATGGGGCGCATTGGCGGCCGCGATGGCCTGCGGACTGCAGAATGCGATGGCCACCACCTTCAGTGGTGCCGTCGTACGCACCACTCATCTCAGCGGCATGTTCACCGATCTCGGCATCGGCCTGGGCCACCTGCTGCGCGGACTGCCGCTACAGGTACGACGCCTGACCCTGAGCGGCCTGATCATCAGCGGCTTCCTTGCTGGCGGCGTGATCGGCGCCTGGCTGTTCGTGCGCTGGCAATACGACGCCCTACTCGCCCCTGCCCTGCTGACCGGACTGACCGGACTGGGCTATGTGTCCTACCAGCAGTGGGCACGCTGGCGGCGTTGAGCATGGCGCCATCCACGCATGGCGTGGATCTACGTTGTCCATCCGATCATTTCTGCGATATCCACGCATGGCGTGGATCTACTGCAGGAAGCCGTCAGATGCGGGGCGGTRTGGGGCTGCAGGACCGTTGGCGCCATGGATGGCGCCATCGAGCCCCCACGGACGGGTCTACGGCGTGTCCTGCAGGCCCACAC
>NZ_JBFRFE010000341.1:0-4574 GCF_052114665.1 Stenotrophomonas sp. 2YAF22
GGGTGTGGCTGATGGCAAAGCGACGGCTGGCCGCGTGGCCGGTCGGCCTGCTGTCGGTCGCGCTGTACGGCGCGGTGTTCGCCGAAGCCAAGCTGTACTCGGACACGCTGCTGCAGGTCGCCTTTGGTGGTTTCCTGGTCTACGGCTGGATCAACTGGCGCCAACACGCGGCCGATGAAGGCAGCATCCGCATCGTGCCGCTGGCGCGCGGCACGCTGCTGCGCGACCTCGCCATCGGCCTGTGTGGCGGCGTGGCGCTTGGCGCCGGCATGCACACCTTCACCGATGCAGCGTTGCCGTGGCTGGACGCGATGCTGACTGCACTGAGCCTGGTCGGGCAATGGTGGCAGGCACGCCGGCACACGGCCTGCTGGTGGGTGTGGATCGTGGTAGACGTGGTCTACGTGGGCGCCTATCTGTTCAAATCGCTGCACGTGACCGCCGCGTTGTACGTGTTCTTCCTGGGCCTGGCGCTGTTCGGGCTGCGGGCATGGCGCGCCGCCGCGCGCGAGCCGCAGGCAGTACCTGCGCAGTAGAGCCACGCCATGCGTGGCTGCGTTTGGTAGATGCCGACCTTGGTCGGCAGGTGAGCGCCAACCAAGGTTGGCGTCTACCGATGCCCGGCATCCACGCATGGCGTGGCTCTACTGGGTAAGGGTCAGCCCCAATCGCAGTGGCTGTCGCATGTCCTTCGGCGGCGCCGCCGGCAACGGCGTGGCCTGCAGCGCCGCACGCAGATCGGCATCGACCCGTGCATCACCCAGGCTGTCGAATTCCAGTTTCGAGATGGCGCCATCGCCGGCGATCCACACGCTCACCACCAACGGCGCCGGCGCATCGGGGTGTTCCTGCAGCCAGGCCAGCAGGCGCTGCGCGTGCGGATCCTGCTCCTGCTGCAGACGCTGCTGCAACTCGCCGCTGACGGAGGCGGCATAGGCCATCCAATGCGCAGGCGCGTCCTGTGCGGACACGCTGGCGCTCCCCAGCGCCAACAGGCCCAGCAACCATGCCAACGGGCGCCAGCCACGGCGCGAGGTGCGCTTGTTTCCTGCGGAAGCCATCACCCACGTCTCCACGTCCATCCCAACGCGTCATGGTCGGCGCCGTAGATGACAGGCAGATGGCGGCGCAGTAGAGCCACGCCATGCGTGGCTGTTCCGGGCAACCGGTTGATCCATCCACGCATGGCGTGGATCCACCTGGCTGCCCCACCCGGCGTGATCAGTCGCCCAGGTCGGCCAGCACCTTGCGCGAGGGCGCAAAGAAGGTGACGCCCGTGGTCGCGGTGGAGAAATCGAGGATGCGGTCGTGCAGCGGCGCGGGATTGCCGATGAACATCCGCTCCAGCATCTTCTCGATCACCCACAGCCGGCGCGTGTAGCCGATGAAGTAGGTGCCGTACTCGCCGCGCCCCGGATTGGCGAAGGGCATGTTGTCGCGCAGGATCTCGTGCTCGCCGTCGGCATCCTCGATGGTGCACAGCGTCTTGTGCGACTTCTGCGCCTCGGCCGGTGCGTCGTCCAGCTCGATGTTGTCGTGCTTGGTGCGGCCGATGATCGCCTCCTGCGCCTCGGTCTTCTGCGCACGCCAGGCATCGAGGTTGTGCAGGTACTTCTGCACCACCACGTAGCTGCCACCGGCATGGTCGGGATCCTCGTCGCCGACGATGGTCGCCTCCGGCAGTGACAGACCCTCGGGGTTGGCCGTGCCGTCGACGAAGTCGAGCAGGTCGCGGCCGTCGAAGTAGCGGAAACCGGCCACGTCATCCACCGCGTCCACCGCATCGCCGAAGGCCATCATCAGGTTGCGCTCGAAGGCCACGATCAGGTCCATCGTGCGTGCACGGATGTGGTACAGCAGGTCGCCCGGCGTGGAGACTGCCGTGTGGGTCGCACCCTTCACTTCCTGGAACGGCTTCAACTCGCGCGGCGGCGTACTGCCCACCAGCGGCGCCCACACGCGGTGGCCGATGGCCACGTTGCAGGTGAAGGTGCGCTCGATCTCGCGGATGGCGGTGTTCTTGATCAGGTCATCGGTGCTGGCCAGCACCTCGCGTACTTTCGCCAGCGACGCCGCATCGTCCTTCACCGTCAGCACCAGGAACGCAGCCGAATGGGTCAGCGGCGCGGTGATCTGCTGCGGCTCGTTGTCGAGCGTGTGGTTGAGGGCGGTGATGGGTGCGGGCTGGGCGTTCACGATGGTTCCTGCTGGCTTGAGGCGGGCACATCGCCTGCGGCAATGTGCGGGCGATCATAGCGGAACGACCTTGCCGGCGACGGAGCAGTTCTCAGTTCGCGGTGGTCAGCCGACGGGCGCCAGCCACTCGTCGGCAAGCACCTGTGCCTGCTGCCCGCTGTCGGTGATCGAGTGCTGTGGCTGCTGCACCCACCACTCCCCGTGCCACTGCGGCCGCATGTGTCCGCGCAGGAACCGCTCGACGCGAAAGCGCTGCCCGACACGAAGGATGCAGGCCAGCCGCGTGCGGTCCTGCGAGACCACGGACACCTGCAGCTGCCAGCCGTCCGCAGCATCGCGCAGCAGATTCGCTCCATCGATCTCGATCACGTCCATGCTGTGGCTACGCCGTGGTCACGGTGAACTGCCGAGGCGTGCGCCACGCAACCCGCTGGTAGGGTCCCTCCAGCACACCGCCATCGCGGAGATGCTCGAACACGTCGGCCGGGCACCACTCCCTGCCCGCCGAGAAGGCGACGCCGAGATCACGCAGGCGGCGGAAGACGGCGGCCTTGGCTGCATCGTCGGGGACCGGCAGGGTGAGGGTGTCTTCTTCGCCAGCGGTGAAGCCCAGCGCCTGCAGCGAGGCCCGCGAGCGGCCATTGAACAGCACCACCTTGATGCAGTTGCCGTCGGCCTGCCTTACATAGGCGTCGATGTGCGTTTCCATTGGCGGATTGTAGAGGCAGACGGATCAGCTGGCGTCGCTCCACACCGCCAGCACGTAGCCGTCCAGATCGCGGAAATGGAAGCGACGGCCGCCGGGAAAGGCAAACACGGCCTGCACGATCTCGCCGCCCGCTGCGAGGATGCGCTGCTGCGCGTCGGCAAGGTCCACGCAGTACACGATGACCAGCGCGCCTCCTGAGGGCGTCACTGCCTCGTCGGCGACAAAGCCACCTTTGAGGCGGCCGTCATCGAACTCGGTATAGGCCGGGCCGTAGTCGGTGAAGGACCAGCCGAAGACCTGCCCATAGAACTGCTTGCTGCGGGCGATGTCGGCGACGTTGAATTCGATGTTGTCGATGCGGCGTTCGGCAGCGGTGGTGTCTGCGTGGCTCATGGTGCGGCTCCGTGGTTGGAGCGCACAGCATCGGTCAGGGTCGGGCCCGGGTCTTGAACGAAACGGCCATCAACGTCCCCACTGCTGGCGCAGCGCGCTTGCCGTCAGGCCGGCAAGCTCGCGGGCTTCGCGGCTGAGGTGGGCCTGGTCGGCATAGCCCGCCTCCACGGCCAGCATCGCCAGACCGTGCGCGGGTTGGGTCTGGCTGCAGCGCAGGAACCGCTGCAGACGCAGGATCCGCTCCAGCGACTTTGCTCCGTAACCGAACTGCGTCTGGCTGAAGCGACGCAGGGTGCGCGGGCTCATCGCCAGATGTGCGGCGAGTGCGTCGATGCTGGCATCACCTCTGGCAGCGTGCGCGAACAGCGCATGCGCGCGGCGTGTGTGTTCGTCCAGCACGGCCGCCGGCATGTTCCGCTGCAGGCTGTCAGCCAGGCGCTGCAGGCGCTGGTCGGGCGCGGCGTCACCGATCGAGGCCGCAACCTGCGTCGCCCAGCGGGCGTTGAATTCGATCAGGGGCACGGCTTGGCCGACGATGCCGGACAAGTCGATGCCGAGCGCAGACGATGCCTGGCCTGGCCGGAACCGCGCGCCCAGCACCTGTGCCCCGGGGGCCAGTTGCGGGTGTGCGGCGGTACGGTCCGGCCCCACCACGAACAGCGCACCGTCACGCCAGAGAATGTCCACGCAGCCATCGGGCAGCACGGTGATGTTGCCACTGGCGTCAGCAGGCAACTGGCTCTGCCAGAGCTGGCCGAACTGGCCACGCAGCGGCGCAGGCGCCAAGTGTTCCTGGTAGGCCGAGCCGGTGCCAGCGGGAGTGGAGGGATCGCCCATGCCCCATTGTGGCAAAGCGATGCCGGAAAAAGAGAAGCCCGGCACGAGGCCGGGCTTCGCTGGCGTGTGGGAGAGAGATCACACGCCAGTTACACGCACTAACGACAGGCGTTTGTTACCAGCTGAAGCGCGGGCCCACGAACCACTCGCGGTCGCCGGCCTTGGCCAGCTTCACTTCGCCACTCAGGCCCCAGTTCTGGTTGAACTTGGCGGTGGCGCCGACACGGCCGTAGAACTCGCCGTCCGGGTTGATGCCGTGCTTCTTGCTGTAATCCTCGTAACCGGCCAGCGCATAGCCTTCCAGGTACGGGTTGAACGCGGTGCGCACGCCCACTTCAGTGGAGTAGCCGTTGAAGTCCAGGCCGTGCTTCATGTCGAACTTCTGGTATGCAACACGAGCCACCAGGTCGGTGTTCGGTGCGATGCCGTAGTTGTAGCC
>NZ_JBFRFE010000342.1:0-4571 GCF_052114665.1 Stenotrophomonas sp. 2YAF22
CCGCATGCCGGCCGCTGCATACCGGCGTGCGCCGTGAGCCGCGTCGTTGCACTGGACACCGAAACCACCGGCATCTCGCATCGCCTGGGCCATCGGGTGATTGAAATCGGGGCGGTGGAACTGATAAACGGGCAGCTCAGCGGCCGCCAGTTCCACACCTACCTGCAGCCGCAGCGGAAGGTGGACTGGGGCGCGCAGCGCGTGCACGGCATCAGCGATGCCATGCTGGTGGGCAAGCCATTGTTCGCCAGCAAGGCCGCCGAGCTGCTGGAGTTCCTGCGTGGCAGCGAGATGGTCGCGCACAACGCCACCTTCGACGTCGGCTTCCTCGACAACGAGCTGCGCCTGGCCGGCATCGCCGATGGGCTGGCCCAGCACTGCCGCGTGACCTGCAGCCTGAAGCTGGCCCGCAACCGTTGGCCGGGCATGCCCAACAAGCTCGACGATGTACTGCAGCGCCTGCGTATTCCCGGCACCCGCGGCCTGCATGGCGCACTGAAGGATGCGCACCTGCTGGCCCAGGTGGTGCCGCACCTGCGCTGAGGGCAGGCATCGCCATCGCATTCAGGCATGGCCTGTGGGTAAGTTGCGCAAGGTCTTGATTGCGTGCATAATGCGCGGCTCGCTGTGTCCGGTTTTCTATCGGGCGGCGCCCCCGGGAGCACGTCCCCGGCCGCCCAACGCCAGCGTAACCCTTTGATTCTCTTGACGTGTGGTGGGCAACCATCGAGGCCGCCGTCCCCCGGGCTACGGGGAGACACAACTTACTATCGAGGTGCGCAATGTCCCGCGTATGCCAGGTTTCCGGCAAGCGAGTGCAGACGGGTAACAACGTCTCGCACGCCAACAACAAGACCCGTCGTCGTTTCCTGCCCAACCTGCACGAGCGCCGCTTCTGGGTCGCCAGTGAGAACCGCTGGGTGAAGCTTCGTGTTTCCGCGCATGCACTGCGCACCATCGACAAGAACGGTATCGATTCCGTTCTGGCTGAGCTGCGTGCGCGCGGCGAAAAGGTCTGAGGAGTAGACGATCATGGCAGGCAAGCGCGATAAGGTCCGTATGATTTCGACCGCCGGTACCGGTCACTTCTACACGACCGACAAGAACAAGAAGAACACCCCGGGGAAGATGGAATTCTCCAAGTACGATCCGGTCGTGCGCAAGCACGTCCCGTACAAGGAAGGCAAGATCAAGTAATCCGCAAGGATTGCGGGTCGCTTCCGAAAAAACCCGCCCTCGTGGCGGGTTTTTTTGTGCCCCCCGCCCCCGGTAGGTGTCGACCTTGGTCGACACGTTCCGACCCCGTGGGTGCCGACCGTTGGTCGACACGCTGTCCCCAGCGCCGCTCGACTCTACCCACCCCGCTGGGCAGAATGGCCCCACACCTCCCAACGGGCGACGCGATGCTGTTCGAGTGGCTGCTGGGCTCGTACCTGCTGTTGATCGACTGGCTGATCCGGCTGGTGGCGCTGTGCTGGATCCCCACCCGCACCACGCCGGGCGCGGCGCGCAGCTGGCTGCTGCTGGTCGGCTTCGTGCCGCTGYTGGGCCTGCCGCTCTATCTGCTGTTCGGGCATCCGTGGCTGTCGCGCGAGCGCATCCGCCGGCAGGCCGAGGCCTCGCAGGTCATCCGTGAAGAACAGGCGCTGCAGCGCCGCCTGCGCTGGACGCCGCAGCCCGATTCGGCCAGCGCCGAAGTGGTGCCGCTGGTGCAGCGCCAGGGCGATTTCATGCCGGTGCACGGCAACGCGATCGACCTGCTGACCGACTATGACGAATCACTGCACACCCTGATCGCCGACATCGACCAGGCCCAGGACCGGGTGCACCTGCTGTACTACCTGATGTTCGATGACACCGTGGGCGAGGCCATCGTCGAAGCCCTGCAGCGTGCCGCAGCGCGCGGGGTGCAGTGCCGCGTGCTGCTGGATGCGGTCGGCGCCAAGCGGGGCCTGCGCGCATACAGCAAGCGGCTGCGGTCACGTGACATCGAAGTGCGCGCGATGCTGCCCGGCGGCCTGCGTTGGCGCCGCAGCGGACGCATGGACCTGCGCAACCATCGCAAGATCGCAGTGATCGACAACGAAGTGGGCTATGTCGGTTCGCAGAACCTGGCGCGCCCTGAATTCGTTGCCGGCCACCCCAACCGCGAGCTGGTGGCGCGCGTGCGCGGGCCTGCGGTGGCGCACCTTGAAGCGGTGTTCGCCAGCGACTGGTACATCGAAACCGGGCAGCGCCTGGAGGTCATCGCCGACGTGCCGGTGTGCAGCGAGGACATCGCCACCCAGCTGCTGCCCAGCGGCCCGGCCTACCCGTACAGCAACGCGCGCGATGCGGTGGCCGCGCTGATCCATCTTGCCCGGCGCCGGCTGGTGATGGTCACGCCCTACTTCGTGCCCGACGAAGCAACGCTGAGTGCACTGCGCATCGCCGCGCTGTCCGGCGTGCAGGTGCAGCTGATCCTGTCGGCCAGCAACAACCAGCGGCTGACCTCGTGGGCGCAGGAGGCCTACTACGATGAGCTGCTGCGCTGCGGTGTGCAGATCGCGCTGTACGAGCCGCAGTTCCTGCATGCCAAGCACATGAGCGTGGATGAGGACATCGCCGTGCTCGGGTCGATCAACATGGATATCCGCTCGTTCGCGCTGAATGCCGAAATCGGCCTGATCTGCTACGACCGTCAGCTGGTCACGCAGTTGTGCGCCATCGAGGACGACTACCTGCGCCAGTCGCGCCTGCTGGACCTGGAGCAGTGGCGCAAGCGTCCCGCGTGGCTGCGCAGCCGCGAGGGCATCGCGCGCCTGGCCGATGCCTTGATGTAGGCCAACGCCAGCCGGGCAGGGCCGATGGCCTACAATCGGCGCATGACTGATTCACCGCGTAGTGGCGAACTGGACCTGGCGATCATCGGCGGTGGTGCCGCCGGGGTGCTGGTGGCGATCCAGGTGTTGCGCCAGGCCCGAGCGCCGCTGGCGCTGGCCATCTTCGAGCCGGCCTCGCAGCTGGCACAGGGCATTGCCTATGCCACGCCGTGGCCGGAGCACCTGCTGAACGTGCCGGCGGCGAAAATGAGCGCCTTCCCCGACCAGCCCGGCGACTTCCTCGATTTCCTGCAGGACGCCAACGCCTACCCGGGCGAGGCGCGCGAGGTGCTGGGCGAACGCTATGTGTGTCGCCACTACTTCGCTGCCTACCTGCAGCAGCGCCTGCGCGAGGCCGAAGCGGCCAGCGCGGCGCGATTGCAGGTCATCGCCCAACCGGTGCTGGCGATGCAGCCGGATGACCACGGTTACCAGCTGCAGCTGGGCGATGGCCAAACGCTGCATGCAGCGCAGGTGGTGATTGCCACCGGCAACAGCATGCGGCCGTTGCCGGTGGACGGCGTCGACGCGCTATCTGCCGATGACGTGGTCGAAGCCTGGGATTACGACGGCGTACGCACGCTGGCCGGTGACCATGCCCTGGCCATCGTCGGCTCCGGGCTGAGCATGGCCGACACCGTGCTGGCGTTGGTGGCTGCGGGTCACAGCGGGCCGCTGCACGTGATCTCGCGCCATGGCCTGCTGCCGTTACCGCATGCACACGGTGGCCTGCCGGCGTTCGACCCGCAGGAGCTGCTGACGATGACTCTGCGCCGGCGTCTGCGTGCACTGCGCCAGCACGCGCGGCAGGCACAGGCCGACGGCATTCCTTGGCAAGGCGTGATGGATCGCATCCGCCCGCATGGGCAAGCGCTCTGGTGCAGCCTGGACGCCGCCGATCAGCGCCGCTTCCTGCGCCACGTGGTGCGCTACTGGGACGTGCACCGCCATCGCATTGCTGAACCGGTGGCCGAGCAGTTGCAGGCGCTGCAGGCCAGCGGCCAGCTGCGCGTTCACCGCGCGCGCCTGCAGCGCGTGTGGCGCGACGGTGATGCCCTGCGGCTGTCGGGTCGCGAGGCGGGCGGCGGCAACGTGCAGTGGACGATCGCTGCGGTGGTCAATGCCACCGGTGTGGAAACCCGTGCCTCGGCACTGCGCAATCCCTTGCTGCAGCAGCTGCAGGCCGATGGGCTGGCCCGCCCCGGCCCGCATGGGCTGGGCCTGGACAGCAGCGTGCCGGGCGACCGGTTGTGTGCAGAGGCTGGCCAGCCACAGGCGCGCCTGGGGGTACTCGGCAGCCTGCGCATCGGCAGCCTGTGGGAAAGCCTGGCGGTGCCTGAACTGCGTCAGCAGGCGCAGGCACTTGCCACGCAGGTGGTCGCAGGAGCTGCGACGTCGATGCCGTAAAATGGAGGCATGGATGTCTCCCACTTGCTTGATGGCCTGAACCCGGCCCAGCGCGAAGCCGTCTCCGCTCCCCTCGGTCACCACCTGGTGCTGGCCGGTGCCGGGTCGGGCAAGACGCGCGTACTCACCCACCGCATTGCCTGGCTGCATGAAGTCGAAGGCGTGCCGACCCACGGCATCTTCGCGGTGACCTTCACCAACAAGGCCGCCGGCGAGATGCGCCATCGCATCGACGCGCAGCTGCCGCATGGCAGCCGCGGCATGTGGATCGGAACCTTCCACGGCCTGGCCAACCGCCTGCTG
>NZ_JBFRFE010000343.1:0-4562 GCF_052114665.1 Stenotrophomonas sp. 2YAF22
GCTCACGCAGCACCGGCTCGCGGCCACCGCGAATGAGCTGCAGCGCTTGGCACAGGAATTCGATCTCGCGGATGCCACCGGCACCGCGCTTGATGTCGTCGTGCATCTCGCGGCGGGCGACTTCAGCAGTGATCGCCGCTTTCATCTCGCGCAGGCCGTCGAGCGCGGTGAAATCGAGGTAGCGGCGGTACACGAACGGACGCAGTGTCTGCAGCCAGGCCTCGCCAGCGGCGATATCGCCCGCCACCGCACGCGCCTTCAACCAGGCATAGCGCTCCCAGTCACGGCCTTCGCGCTGGAAGTACTGATCCATCGCAGCGAATGACAGCGCGACGCGGCCTGCGCTGCCGAACGGGCGCAGGCGCAGGTCGACGCGATGGCTGAAGCCATCGACGGTGGTTTCATCCAGCAGCTTGGCCAGGCGCTGGCCGAGGCGGGCGAAGTACTCCTCGGCCGCCAGCGCGCGCGGACCGTCGGATTCACCGCCCTGCACGTAGGCGTAGACCAGATCGACATCGGAACTGAAGTTGAGCTCGCCACCGCCCAGCTTGCCCAGCCCGAACACCACCAGCTGCTGCGGTTGGCCGTTGTCATCGGCGATCACCCCGTGGCGCTGGGCGAACTCCTGCTGCAGGGCGTCCAGCGCCAACCGCAGGCAGTCCTCGGCCAACGCGGTGGCGCCCGCCAGGGTCTGCGGCACGTCATCCAGGCCGGCCAGGTCGCGCCAGATCAAGCGCGTGGACATCGCCGTGCGCCAGCGCCGCAGCTGCGCCGGCCAGTCACTGGGCTGCAGCGGGTCGAGCACCGGCGCCGGCAGCGGCGGGCAGCCCGGCGCGGCCAGCTGCGCCAGCAGGCCGGGCTGGCGCACGAGGGTGTCCAGGGCGAAGTCGCTGCTGATGGCCAGCTGCACCAGCATCGGCTGCAGTTCGGCCGGAATGGGATCGGGCACTGCCTGGGCCAGGCGCGCCAGCGCGCGGTGGACGAGGGGCTGCAGGGTGGCGGGCAATTCGGCGGGGGCGAGGGTCATGCACTGATTCTCGCGGGGTCGCATCTCTTTGCCAACGGCGAAGGGCTGCGACCGCTTGCTGCGATATCGCCGAAGGTTGCTGGGGTTGCCGGCCAGCGGCCGGCACTACCGATAATGGAGGCCGCGCATTCATCTTGGGCGACAGGCAATAAAAAAGCCCGCTTGCAGCGAACTGCCAGCGGGCTCTGCTCCCTCCCCCACGTCGGGATGCAGGGCCATCGTGCGGTGTACGAAAGTACTTTGCACGCTGCACTGCAAAACAAAACTGACGGGTATGGGAGAGGCGTTGCCGGAAACACCATTCCACGAAGGTAGAACCCCCCGTACGGCGGGGGATGGCCGATAATCGGGATTCCCCCCAGAAACGCTGTCGTCATGACTGTTGATCGCATCGCCAACGCGCGTCTTCGTGACCGCGTGGTCTCCGCCGAGGCCGCAGCCGCGCTGATCCAGCCCGGTGAAACCGTGGCCATGAGCGGCTTTACCGGCTCCGGTTACCCCAAGGCCGTTCCCGTTGAACTGGCCCGCCGCATCGAATCGGTGCATGCCCAGGGCCTGCCCTTCCAGATCAGCCTGATGACCGGCGCCTCCACCGCGCCGGAACTCGATGGTGCGCTGGCCAAGGCCGATGGCATCGCCATGCGCATGCCGTTCCAGAGCGACCCGGATGCGCGCAACCGCATCAACGAGGGCAAGCTGGATTACATCGACATCCACCTCAGCCACGTTGCCCAGCACGTCTGGTTCGGCTTCTACGGCGAGATCGATACCGCCGTGATCGAGGTTTCGGCGATCCGCGAAGATGGCTCGCTGGTGCCCTCCACCTCGCTGGGCAACAACAAGACCTGGCTGGACCTGGCCAAGAAGGTGATCATCGAGGTCAACGAGTGGCAGCCGGCCGGCGTCGATGGCATGCATGACATCTACTACGGCACCGCGCTGCCGCCGCACCGCAAGCCGATTCCGCTGGTCAATGCCAACGATCGCATCGGCGAGACCGCGCTGCGCTGCGACCCGGACAAGATCGTGGCGGTGGTGCGCACCAATGGCCCGGACCGCAACAGCCCGTTCAGCCCGATCGATGCGAACAGCGAGCAGATCGCCGCGCACCTGATCGAGTTCCTGCAGCACGAAGTGAAGCGCGGCCGCCTGCCGGCCAACCTGCTGCCGCTGCAGTCGGGCGTGGGCAACATCCCCAACGCAGTGCTGGCCGGCCTGGCCAAGAGTGGTTTCCGCGACCTGGCGGCGTTCACCGAAGTGATCCAGGACGGCATGCTCGACCTGCTGCGCGATGGCGTGCTGAGCTATGCCTCGTGCACCGGTTTCGCACTGAGCCCGCAGGCCAACGAGACGTTCAAGGAGAACATCGATTTCTACCGCGAGCGCATCATCATGCGCACGCAGGAAATCTCCAATCATCCGGAACTGGTGCGCCGCCTCGGCTGCATCGGCATGAACGGCATGATCGAAGTGGACCTCTACGGCAACGTCAATTCGACGCACGTGATGGGCACGCGGATCATGAACGGCATCGGCGGTTCGGGCGACTTCGCGCGCAATGGTTTCCTGTCCGCGTTCCTGAGCCCGTCGACGGCCAAGAACGGCACCATTTCAGCGATCGTGCCGATGGCCAGCCACGTCGACCACACCGAGCACGACGTGTCGGTGATCGTGACCGAACAGGGCCTGGCCGATCTGCGTGGCCTGACCCCGCGCAAGCGCGCGCAGGTGCTGATCGACAACTGCGCGCACCCGGATTTCCGCGCGCAGCTGCAGGACTACTTCGATCGCGCCAGCCGCGAGAGTTACGGCAAGCACACCCCGCACCTGCTGCCGGAGGCGTTGTCGTGGCACCAGCGGTGGCTGGATACGGGCACGATGAAGGGCTGATGTGAAAAGGCCGGGCAGATGCCCGGCCTTTCTTGCCCACATCCGGTAGTGCCGCTGGCCGGCTCCCCTCAGCAACGGCCGCACGCCGGATGCTCGCCTGGCCCAAAAGCTGCCGGCCAGCGGCTGGCACTACCAGCAATCGGACATCGCTCGCCGGCTCCCTGTAGCGGCCGGCACACCTTCAGGCGGTGCGCAGGCTCGCCAGCGATTCGGCCTGGATGCGCTCGTAGATCTCGAACTCATCGTTCACCGCCGCGCCCAGCGCCTGTTCAAAGGCCTCGCGATTGGCATGGGCGGCGTACGCGCGCTGCTCGCCACCGCCCAGGTTCGACTGGAAGATGCCTGCGGCACTGACCGGCAGGAAGTCCTCGTAGACGATCGGGTCGGCCGTGGCCAGGCCCGCGGCAACCAGCACTTCGGCCGGCAGATCGGCCACGCGCTCCGGCGCGGCGCGGCCAGCGTCGGTCAGCTGGTAGCGGTAATACCCCAAGCCTTCCTGGCGCAGCGTGTCGTGGTCATCCGGGAAGCTAGCGAACACCGCCTGCAGGCGCTGCCCATAGTCGCCACCGGTGCTGCCCGCGCCGCCGGCATCGCGCGCCTGCGTCAGCAGCTGGTCGTACAGCGCGCGTCCCTTGGCGGTCAGCGCCAGGCCGCGCTGCTCGATCTCGCCGAAGCGCGCGGTATGGGTACCGGCGTCGCCGCCTTCGTTGCCCGGGAAGTGCACGGCCTCTTCCAGCGCCTTGAAGCTGGTCTGCCGCAGCAGGATCGGGCAGGCGCGACGCGGCRGGCCCTCGATCACCGCCTTGGCGGCCATGCCGTGCTCGATCATCGCCGCCTGCGCAGCGTCGATGTCCAGCGTGCGCGGGGTCAGGTGGTTGATGTGCGGGCCACGGAAGCTGACCACGTCGGCCACCAGCCGGTGCGCCTTGTGCAGGGCATGGTAGGTCGGCAGATCGACGGTGGCGTCGCCATGCCAGCGGAAGGTCTCCAGCGCCTGCTCGACGAAGCGCTCGGCATCGGCCTGGGTCAGGCCACCGTCACGCTCGGCCTGGTCGATCAGCGCCAGTGCGTCGTCGGTGAAGATGCGGCGGCGGGCGAGGATTTCGGCCGACTGTGCACGCAGTGCCTCGTCTTCGATCAGCTCCAGGCGCAGCAGCGAGGTGAACACGCGGAACGGGTTCAGTGCCAGCGCGGCGGCGGTCAGCGGACGGAAGGCGGTGGAATGCACCGGCACGCCGGCCACCGACAGATCGTAGTAACCCACCGGGTACATGCCCATCACCGCGAACAGGCGGCGCAGGGTTGCCAGTTCCTGCGGGGTACCGACRCGGATCGCGCCATGGCGTTCTTCATCCAGGCGGGCACGCTCGTCGTTGCGCAGCAGCTGCGCGGCCAGCGCCGGGTCCTGCGCCAGGACCTGCGTGTTGATCCGCTCCACCAGTTCCACCAGCGTGCCGTACAACGGCACTTCGGTGCGGTACATGCGGGACATGGCCTGGGCGAACAGGCGGCGGATCACATCAGGCGAAACGAAAGAGGCGCTCATCAGTCACTCGATTACGGGAACGGGGAACAGCTCGGACCCGTATTGTCGCCGGAGCGCGCGGCGGCGGCGATACGCAGAGCAACATGACCTGCGATGGGT
>NZ_JBFRFE010000344.1:0-4554 GCF_052114665.1 Stenotrophomonas sp. 2YAF22
GGTCAGCAGGATCGCCAGCACGCCCATGCCGAACGCGGCTGCGGCCGATTCGAACAGCGGATCAATGGCCGGCCGCGAGAACAGCACCGGTTCGTCCATCGATAGTGCGATGGCCTGCGTGYCCTCCACCAGCAGGTGGTAGTCCGGCGGTGCGAACGTCACCGTTCCGGCCTGCAGGGGCTGCTTGTCCTCCGCTTCGCGCAGGACCAACGTGCAGTACGGCGCCAGCACCTCGGCGATGCGGCTGGAACGGTCGCGCGGCAGGTGCAGCACCACCAGCACCGGCACCGGCAGGGTGGCCGGCAACGCACCCAGCACGATCTGCAGGGCGGCCACACCACCGGCCGATGCGCCGATCACCACCACGTCAGGGCGGAACATCGCCGCCATCAGGCCACCTTCCGGTACAGGCGGTGCTCCCGCGAACAGGCTTCGAAGGCATCGTGATGGCGACCGAACTGCAGCGACTCCTTGCTGCCCAGGCCGAGGAAGCCGCGATGCACCAGGGCTTCGCGGAACAGGCCCACCGCCCGATCCTGCAGGTCGCGGTTGAAATAGATCAGCACGTTGCGGCAAGACACCAGGTGCACTTCCGAAAACACCGTGTCGGTGGCCAGGCTGTGGTCGGCAAACACCACGTTGCGGCGCAGCTGGCGGTCGAAGACCGCGCCGTCGTAAGCGGTGCTGTAATAGTCCGACAATGAAGCGGTGCCGCCGGCGGCGAGGTAGTTCCGGCTGAACTGGGCGAGGCGGTCGATGCCATAGGCGCCGGCCTCAGCCGTGGCCAGTGCAGCGGGGTTGATGTCGGTGGCGTAGACGATGCTGCGCTCAAGCAGGCCTTCCTCGTGCAGCAGGATCGCCAGCGACCACACTTCCTCGCCGGTACTGCAGCCGGCCACCCACAGCTTCACCGAGGGGTAGGTGCGCAACACCGGTACCACCTGTTCGCGCATCTGCCGGAAATACTCCGGGTCACGGAACATCTCCGAGACCTGCACGGTGAAGAACTGCATCGCCTGCGCGAACAGCTCCGGCTCGTGCAGCAGCCGATGCTGCAGGTCCGACAGGCGCTCGCACTCGTAGCGCTGCATGGCCTGGCTGACGCGACGGCGCAGCGAGGACACCGCATAGCTGCGGAAGTCGTAGTGGTAGCGCTGGTACAGCGCTTCCAGCAGTACCTTCAGCTCCAGGTCGAACAGCGCCTGCTCGTTCATTGCCGCGAGCACCAGACCCGGCACAGCGACACCAGCTTGTCCACGTCGATGGGCTTGGCGATGTAGTCGTTGGCACCGGCCTGCAGGCAGCGCTCACGGTCATCGGGCATGGCCTTGGCGGTCAGCGCGATGATCGGCAGGTCCTGCAGGTGGCGCTGCGCGCGAATCTCGCGCATCGCCTGCAGGCCATCCTTCTCCGGCATCATGATGTCCATCAGCACCAGGTCCACCTCGCGCTGGGCAAGGCGGTCGACGGCCTCCTGGCCGTTGCGGGCGATCTCCAGCGTCACCCCCAGCGGCTCCAGCACGCTGGACAGCGCGAAGATGTTGCGCACGTCGTCCTCGGCCAGCAGCACGGTGCGTCCATCGAGCACGGTGTCGCGGCGGCGCGCTTCGCGCAGCAGGCGCTGCTGGTCGCTGGGCAGGTTGGCCTCCACGCTGTGCAGGAACAGCGTCACCTCGTCGAGCAGGCGCTCGGGCGAGCGCGCACCCTTGATGATGATGCTCTTGGAGTAGCGGCGCAGGCGCTGCTCTTCTTCGCGGCTGAGGGCACGGCCGGTGTAGACGATGACCGGCGGGAAGCCCACCTCATCATTGCCTGCCATGTGCTCGAGCAGGTCGTAGCCACTGCCGTCGGGCAGCGACAGGTCCATCACCATGCAGTCGAAGGTGACCGTGCTCAGCTGCTCCACCGCTGCGGCAAGCGTACCGACAGCGGCGATCTGCAGCTGATCGCGGCCCAGCAGCAGTTCCAGGTTGCGGCGCAGATCGTTGTCGTCCTCCACGATCAGCAGGCGCCGCACGTCGCGCTGGCTGGTCTGTTCAAGCTGTTCGATGGCAGCCACCAGGCGCTCGCGCGTGGTCGGTTTGATCGCAAAGCCGATCGCGCCCAGTTCGCGCGCCACCTGGCCGCGGTCCATGCCCGAGACCACGTGCACCGGAATGTGCCGGGTGTCAGGGTTGCGCTTGAGTCGTTCAAGCACGGTCAGGCCGGAGACGTCCGGCAGGCCGATGTCCAGCAGGATGCCGTTGGGACGCAGGTCTGCCGCCAGCGCCAGCGCCTCTTCCGCCGTGGTAGCCACCACGCAGTCGAAATCAAGTTCGTGCGCAAGCGTCACCAGGGCTTCTGCGAAGACCGCATCGTCCTCCACGGCCAGGATCAAGCGCCCCGCATGACGGCGGCGGCCGCGGTCATCGGCCACCGCTGCCACCGGCGCGCCACTGGACCGCTGGGCAAGGGGGGCTGGTGCCGCGGTGGTCGCGGGTACCGGCTGCACGGGCACCGGTGCTGCGGCGCCTGCCGCGGCCTCGGCTGTCGGCGCGCCCTGCAGTGGCAATTCCAGAATGAAACAGCTGCCCCGGCCCGGCTCGCTGTCCACCTGGATGTCACCGCCCATGCGCACCGCAAGGTCACGCGAGATCGAAAGGCCCAGGCCGGTGCCACCGTAACGGCGGCGGGTGCTGCCATCGGCCTGGCGGAACGCTTCGAAGATCAGCTGCAGCTGGTCGCGTGCGATGCCGATGCCGCTGTCGGCCACTTCGAATCGGATCCGGCCATTGCCACCGCTGCGAACGTGCAGGCTCACCTTGCCGTGCTCGGTGAACTTGACCGCGTTGGCCAGCAGGTTCTTCAGGATCTGCTGCAGGCGCTGGTTGTCGGCCACCAGCTGGCTGGGGGCCAGGCCATCGGCCTCGATCTGCAGCGCCAGGCCCTTCTGCCGCGCCATCGGCTCGAAGGTCTCACGCAGCCGCTGCAGCACGCTGTCGACCACCACCACTTCATCGGCCAGTTCGACGTGCCCTGCTTCGATGCGCGACAGGTCCAGGATGTCGTTGATCAGCGCCAGCAGGTCGTTGTTCGACGACAGGATGGCGCGGGCGTACTTGACCTGCTCGTCGCTGAGCGAGCCGTCCTTGTTGTCGGCCAGCAGCTTGGCCAGGATCAGCGAACTGTTCAGCGGGGTGCGCAGCTCGTGCGACATGTTGGCCAGGAACTCGGACTTGTAGCGCGAGGTGGCGGCCAGTTCATTGCTGTTGCGCACCAGCTGCCCCTGCGCCACCAGCAGCGCCTGCTTCTGCGCCTCCAGCTCGTGGGTGCGTTCTTCCAGCTGCACATTGCTCTGTTCCAGCTCGGCCTGCTGCTGTTCCAGATGCGTCTGCGACTGCATTAGGCTGCGGCTCTGCTCTTCCAGCTCCTCGTTGGCCACGCGCAGTTCTTCCTGCTGTGCCTGCAGCTCTTCGCCCTGGCGCTGTGACTCCTCCAGCAGCACCATCAGCTGCCCGCGCAGCATCGAGGTGCGCAGTGCCATGCCGATCGTTTCGGCGCAGCGCTCCAGCAGTTCGTCATCCAGTGCACGCTGATCGCCCACGACCGAGCGGCCGAGCTCGATCACGCCAACCACGGCACCGTCACTGCTGACCGGGGCGAGGATGCGCTCGCGCACAGGCACACGTCCCAGGCTGGTCTGAAGTTCCAGCGGCGCCGCTTCGCCCCCCTGCAGGTGGCGCGTCAGCTGGTCGCGGGCCACCTGGCCTGCCACTCCTTCCTGCAGGCCCAGTGTCGCCGGGATACCGGTCGGCAATGCCAGTCCACCGGTCAGCTGCAGGCGGCCACCATCCAGCCGATAGAGCGCTCCAACGTCCGCACGCAGGTGGGTCGCCAGCGCCGTCACCGCGGCTTCGGCGATCTGTTCCGGTGCCAGCTCGCCGCGCAGGCCCAGCGCCACCGCGTTCTCCGCTTCCTGCAACCACAGCGCACGCATCGCCTCGCGCCGCGCCTGGATGGCACGCGATGCGATCAGCGCGATCATCAGGAAAGCCGCGCCACCGATCGACCGGTTGACGAACGAGAAGGATGAGTTGTTGCTGGCCGGCGCAACGTTGTAGCCCACCGCCAGCAGCACGCAGGCGCTGACGGCAACCACGAACGGCACCCGGGCGCTGCGCTGGAACACAGTGACCCCGATGGCCATGAAATAGGCCAGCCACACGGCGTAGCCCAGCGGCACCACCAGTTCCAGCGCGGCCGTGGCCGCCACCAGCACCGCCGACGTCATCCAGATCCAGCGGTCACGCGTAGTCGCACCAGGACGCATGAAGGTCGGTTCCATATTGGAAAAGGGGGCTGATGTTACTCCGTGTCGCATTCAGCCGCATACGACCAATGGCACGGGCGTTTCGTGCACACCTTCTTCACACTCTACTGCCTACGTTCTCGTCCCTCACATAGGTAATACGCATTTCATCGTGGTCGCTGCCGCTTCGACGCCGTCCGTGCTGACGGACCCTTCCCGACAGCTGCGACTGCTGATCGACAGCGTGCGCGACCATGCGCTTTACC
>NZ_JBFRFE010000345.1:0-4545 GCF_052114665.1 Stenotrophomonas sp. 2YAF22
TAGCCGCCATGCCCGGCGGCTATGCGCTGAAACATCCCCTTGCGATAATGACGCGCTGAACACCCCTGTTGCCGCATCCTTGCCAGGATCGCGGCTTTTCTTATCCCCGCGGGAGCTGCGATGGCTGAGGCTGTACGCCACGACAAGACTGCGCGCCAGTTGCGGATGCTGTCCGATGCACTGGACAGCGGTCGGCTGGGCCCGGTACGCCGTCTGGTCAATACTCTGGCGCCGGCCGAGATCGGCAACCTGCTCGAATCGCTGCCGCCGGGCAAGCGCGAGATCGTCTGGGGCCTGGTCGATCCGGAAGATGACGGCGAGGTACTGGTCCACGTCGGCGACGACGTGCGCGAAAGCCTGCTCGCGGACATGGACCCGGACGAGATCATCGCCGCGGTCGAAGACCTCGACATCGACGATCTGGCCGACCTGGTCGAAGACCTGCCGGACACGGTCATCGACGAAGTCCTCAAGTCGATGGACCGCGAGAACCGCGAGCGCCTGGAGCAGGTGCTGTCCTACCCCGAGGACAGCGCTGGCCGCTTGATGAACCCGGACGTGGTGACGGTGCGCGCCGACGTCAACGTCGATGTGGTGCTGCGCTACCTGCGGCTGCGCGGCGAACTGCCCGACCACACCGATCACCTGTTCGTAGTCAGCCGCCGTCACCAGTACCTGGGCCGCGTGTCGCTGGCCTCGCTGGTGACCCACGAAGACACCACCCCGATCAACCGCCTGATCGACGATGAGCAGCCTGCCATCGATGTCGGCGAAAGCGACCAGGAGGTGGCGCGGCAGTTCTCCGACCATGACTGGATCTCCGCGCCGGTGGTGGATGACAACAACATCCTGATCGGCCGCATCACCATCGATGACGTGGTCGACATCATCCGTGGCCAGGCCGAGCACCAGGCGCTGGGCGCCGCCGGCCTGGACGAGGACGAGGATCTGTTCAGCCCGGTCTGGCGCGCGATGCGCCGCCGCTTGATGTGGCTGTCGGTGAATCTGTGCACGGCCTTCCTGGCCTCCAGCGTGGTCGGCCACTTCGAGGGCACCATCGACAAGCTGGTCGCCCTGGCGGTGTTGATGCCGATCGTCGCTGGCCTCGGCGGCAATGCCGGCACCCAGGTACTGGCGCTGATGGTGCGCGGCCTGGCACTGGGCCAGGTCGGCAGTTCCAACGCACGCACGCTGCTGTGGAAGGAAGTGCGGGTGGCCCTGCTCAATGGCGTGGTACTCGGCTCGGTGCTGGGCCTGATCGTGCTCGCCTGGTTCCACTCGCCCGGACTCTCGGCCGTGATCGCCATCGCGCTGACCTGCAACCTGTTGTTCGCGGCACTGGCAGGCGTGCTGGTGCCCCTGGGCCTGAAGCGCTTCGGCTTCGATCCGGCGCTGGCCAGCGGCATCTTCCTGACAGCGGTGACCGACTCGATGGGCTTCTTCACCTTCCTCGGCCTGGCCACCATGGTCCTGCTGCACTGACTCTATCAGGGGTCGGATCCCCGCCGCGCGGGGCTCTGACCCCATTCCACCTGGAACAACCCATGGCAACGACGATCGAAAACTACTTTGCACCGGGTTGGCGCGACCAGCTTCACACCTGTGCGGCCTGCGAATGGAAAGGCAGTTCGCGGGCAATGGTGATGGAGCTGGACGAGGACGCCACCGAGTACGTGTGCCCGGTGTGCGAGAACCCGCTGCTGGTGGTGCTGCACCCGGACATGGCGCAGGTTCAGGCCGCAGCCGCAGGCGGCAATGCCGAAGCCCAAGAGCAGTTGGAGATCATCGCCAGCTTCCCGCGCCCGCAGTGATGCGGCGCACGATGCCGGGCCGGCCGCAGCGCACTACCATCGAGGCGACATCGCCATCATGGGAACCGCCATGCTTCGACCGCTTCTGCGCTGGCTGCCGCTGCTGGCCCTGCTGATGATGACCGGGTGCGCCAGTACGCCGCCCGGTGTGCGCGGCCACTTCGAGGCACGCGCGGTGAAGGTGGACGGCGAGACCGCCTACTACCAGGTGTTCATTCCAGCCGCTGCCGCGCGCGCAGCTGGTCCGCTGCCGGTGGTGCTGTTCCTGCACGGCTCCGGCGAGCGCGGCGGCGATGGCGTGAAGCAGACCCACGCAGGCCTGGGCCCGTACCTGCGCCGGCACGCGGCCGACTTCCCCGCGCTGGCGGTGTTTCCGCAGGTTCCCGGCAACGAGGAATGGAGCGGCCGCAACAACCGGGTGGCGATCGCGGCACTGGACGCCACGATTGCCGAATTCGGCGCTGACCCGGCAAGGCAGTACCTGACCGGAATGTCGATGGGCGGCTATGGCAGCTGGAACATCGCGCTGGACGATCCGAAGCGCTTTGCCGCGATCGTGCCGGTCTGCGGTGCGGTGCTGGCACCACGTGCGGTACGCCCTACCCTGTTCGTCGAGCAGGTGGCGAACGAAGCGGATCCCTATGCGGTGATCGCGCAACGGTTGCAGCGCACCCCGATCTGGATCTTCCACGGCGCGCTGGATGATGTGGTGCCACCGGATGATGATCGCCGGCTGCATGCCGCGTTCCAGACCGCCGGCGCGCGTGATGTGCGCTATACCGAGTACGCGGAAGGCAACCACAACGCCTGGGATGCCACCTACGCCGACGCGGCGATGTGGGCGTGGCTGTTCGCCCAGAAGCGCTGAACCACGGCCCCTGCTGGAAAACGTATGTCGGTGGGTGCCGACCGTTGGTCGGCACTATCTCTCCAATCCAATGTGTTCAATTGCCTGGAACCTCCCTTCAATCTCCCATCGACACCACGCATGGGGATATTCACCAAGCTGCGCGGTCAGCCCTGCCCTGATCGGATTCCCCAACACGTACATCGCATGCCGGTACAGTGATTCATCGGAGCGGATCGCGTGATCGTGATAGCTCGATTGCCAGAATCGCCCTGATCGGCCGAACATGCGGTTGATCCGCAATGCACTGCTCGATTTGAAGCGTTGCATGATGTAATCCAGCGAGAACGCGCGGAGTTCCACAAGCCAATGGATGTGGTCCGGCATGACCACATAGGCAAGTGAGTGTGTCAGGCCTTCAGCATCAATGCGGCGGACGACGTCCATCACCACCTGCGCCGCAGTGGCATCGTCGAAGTAGCGTCGACGCCCCTGAGTGACGGTGGTCAGGATGTAGGATTGCCCGATCCGGGAATGGCGGCCATGGCATAGACGTGCACGGTTCATGGGCACAAGCGTGTGCTTACCGGCAGTGCCCTTCTATCGGGCAACTACTCCGATGCAGGTAGGCCTGTAGCCAATCAATGGTTGCGCCCAGCGCTTCACGGGACTGATTGCTCTGTGCCGACCAACGGTCGGCACCTACCGAGGCAGTTCGAGGTGATTCCCCTATGTGCCGACCAACGGTCGGCACCCACCAAGGCAGTTCAAGGTGATTCCCCTATGTGCCGACCAACGGTCGGTACCCACCAAGGCAATTCAAGGTGATTCCCCCATGTGCCGACCAACGGTCGGCACCACCAAGGTAGTTCAAGGTGAATTCCCACCCAACCGGGACGCGGGGTATCAACCCAGCAGGGTTTCCAGCACGGCCATGCGTACGGCGACGCCGTTGGCGACCTGGCGCAGCACCCACGACTGCGGGCCGTCGGCCACTTCATCGGTCACTTCCACGCCGCGGTTGATCGGGCCCGGGTGCAGCACGGCTGCATCCTTGCCGGCACGGGCCAGGCGTGCGGTGTTCAGGCCGTACTGCGCGTGGTACTGCTCCAGCGACGGCACCAGACCTTCTTCCATGCGCTCGCGCTGCAGACGCAGCATCATCAGCGCGTCGACGCCTTCCAGCATCGCGTCGAAATCATCACCCACCACGCAGCCCTTCAGGGTGTCGTCGTCCGGCAGCAGCGACTGCGGGCCACACACGCGGATCTCGCCCACGCCCAGCGTGCGCAGCGCATGCAGGTCGGTGCGGGCCACGCGCGAGTGCTTGACGTCGCCGACGATCACCACCTTCATCTTCGAGAAGTCCGGGCCCTTGGCCTGGCGCAGGGTCAACATGTCCAGCAGGCCCTGGGTCGGGTGCGAGCTGCGGCCGTCGCCGGCATTGACCAGTGCGGTGCCCTCGCCCGCCACGGCAGCCAGCGCTGCCACGGCGCCGTCGTCCGGGTGGCGTACGACGAAACCACGCACGCCCATCGCTTCCAGGTTCTTCAGCGTGTCGCAGGCGGTTTCGCCCTTGCGCGTGGACGAGGTGGAAGCGTCGAAATTCAGCACGTCCGCACCCAACCGCTGCGCCGCCAGATGGAACGAGCTGCGGGTACGGGTGGAGGGTTCGAAGAACAGGGTGCACACCGCCGACCCGCCCAGCACGTGGCGCTTGTTGCCGACGCGGCCCACCGCGGCATCGCGGATCTGGCCGGCGCGGTCGAGCAATTGCACCAGGGTGTCGCGGGGAAGACCTTCAAGCGTCAACAGGTGGCGCAGGCGGCCGGAGTCATCGAGTTGCTGGGCGGTCATGGCGGGGTTCGTATCGTCAGGGAATGGGAA
>NZ_JBFRFE010000346.1:0-4542 GCF_052114665.1 Stenotrophomonas sp. 2YAF22
GAATTGACCTCGGTGAAGGCACAGGAAGACGTGCGTCGTGCCGGTGCCAGCCAGGTTGCCGCCGTTTACCGCGCGCAGAGTGGCGTGCCGTTCTCGTCGTTGCCGGCCGGCAGCACCTTCCAGGTGGTGTGGCCGGATGGGTCCAGCGAGACCATGGTGATCGTCGATCCGACCTCGCCGAACGGCGTGCGTCCTCTGGCGAACTCGCAGATTCCCGCGGAAGTCGCCGACAAGCGCTGAGCTGATCTGCTTTTGTAGAGCCGAGCCATGCTCGGCTTCTTTCCAGCAAGCCGAGCGTGGGCTCGGCTCTACCGAAAACAAAACAGAAAAGGGCGGGGAAATCCCCGCCCTTTTCATGTGCAGCGACAGCAGCTTCCGATCAGGTCAACGCGATCGGCTTGCTCTTGCGCTCGGCAAGGCGCTTTTCCAGATAGTGGATGTTCTGGCCACCGGCCTGGAAGCCCTTGTCACGCATGATCCGCTGCTGCAGGGCGATGTTGGTCTTGATGCCATCGACCACCATCTCGCTCAGCGCCACCCGCATGCGGGCAATGGCGGTCTCGCGGTCCGGACCGTGCACGATCAGCTTGCCGATCATCGAGTCGTAGTTCGACGGCACGCGGTAGCCACTGTAGATGTGGGTATCGACGCGCACGCCGGGACCACCCGGTGCGTGGAAGCCGGTGATGGTGCCCGGGCTCGGGACGAAGGTTTCGGCGTCTTCGGCATTGATGCGGCACTCGATCGCATGGCCGGTCAGCACCACATCGCTCTGCTTGATCGACAGCTTCTGGCCGGCAGCGATCTTCAGCTGTTCGGCGACCAGGTCGATGCCGGTGACCATCTCGGTGACCGGATGTTCCACCTGGATGCGGGTGTTCATTTCGATGAAGTAGAAGCGACCGTCTTCGTACAGGAACTCGAAGGTGCCGGCACCGCGATAACCGATGCGGATGCAGGCTTCCACGCACACCTTGCCGATCTGCTCGCGCTGCTCGGCGGTGATGCCTGGTGCCGGTGCTTCCTCGACCACCTTCTGGTGACGACGCTGCATCGAGCAGTCGCGCTCGCCGAGGTGGATGGCGTTGCCCTGGCCGTCGGCCAGCACCTGGATCTCCACGTGGCGCGGGTTCTCCAGGAACTTCTCCATGTAGACCTCGCCATTGCCGAACGCGGCCTTGGCCTCGCTCTTGGTGGTCTCGATGGAGGTCTTCAGCGAAGCTTCGGCGTGCACCACGCGCATGCCGCGGCCGCCGCCGCCGCCAGCCRCCTTGATGATGACCGGGTAGCCGATCTCACGGGCGATCTTGGTGTTGGCGACGATGTCCTCGCCCAGCGGGCCGCCCGAGCCGGGCACGCACGGCACGCCGGCCGACTTCATGGCGCGGATCGCTTCGACCTTGTCGCCCATCAGGCGGATGGTGTCTGCTTTCGGGCCGATGAAGATGAAGCCGGACTCTTCCACGCGCTCGGCGAAGTTGGCGTTCTCGGACAGGAAGCCATACCCCGGGTGGATGGCCTGGGCGTCGGTAACCTCGGCCGCAGCGATCAACGCCGGGATGTTGAGGTAGCTTTCCGCCGACGACGCCGGACCGATGCAGACCGATTCATCGGCCATGGCCACGTGCTTGAGGTTGCGGTCGACCGTGGAGTGCACGGCCACCGTGCGGATGCCCAGGGTGTTGCACGCGCGCAGGATGCGCAGCGCGATTTCCCCTCGGTTGGCGATGACGACTTTGTCGAGCATGGCAGCCGCCCCTTAGCCGATCACGAACAGCGGCTGGTCGAATTCCACCGGCTGGCCGTTCTCGCCGAGGATGGCGACGATGGTGCCCGACGCATCGGCTTCGATCGGGTTGAACATCTTCATCGCTTCGATGATGGCCAGGGTCTCGCCGGCCTTGACCTGCTGGCCGATGCTGACGAAGGCCGGCTTGTCCGGCGAGGACGAGGCATAGAAGGTGCCGACCATCGGCGAGCGCAGCACGTGGCCTTCCGGCAGCGCGTTGCCCGGCTTGGCGGTGCCGCCGGTGGAGGCTTCAGTCGGCGACTGCATCGGCATCGCCGGGGTAGCCGGCTGGGCAGCGACCGGGGCGGCCATCATCATCTGCGGCGGGGCCTGCATCATGCCGTAGCCGGACACCGGAGCGCGCGACAGGCGCACCGATTCTTCGCCTTCCTTGATTTCGATTTCAGCCAGGTTCGACTCTTCCAGCAGGTCGATCAGCTTCTTGATTTTGCGGAGATCCATGGTGGCCTCTTTGCTCTTTGATGTCAGTGTGGTGGGAAGCGCGTTGCGCTCGGGTCAAAGCAGTTCGTAGAAGTCGCGCAGCTGTCGGGTGCGGTCGCGCGCGAGGGTGATCAGGCAGCGCATCTGTGCGCCATTGCGCGCGGTGCCGTCGGAATTGAGGGCGTACACCGCCTGGCAGTCGTGGTCGCGCAGCTGCATCCACGCGCGCTGGGCCAGCACCAGCTCCTGTTCGGCATTGCCGCAGTAGCTGCAGCTGCCGCCGTTGGCAGGCGTGCGCAGTTGCCTGCGCGCCTGTGCGTAGACGGCGTTGAGTTCAACGTCGGCGGCCGCTGCCACGTCCGAGGCGCACAGGTCGCTCTCCATCGTGGTGGTCGGATGCGCGCAGTCGATGCCTTCGGCCTCACGGTCGGACGCGGCGGCAGCGCCGCACAGGCCGGCCCACAGCACAACGCTGGCGAGGACGCGCGACAGGCTCATGACGCGGCGGCAGCCTGCACGCGTGCCAAGGCCGCGTCCATCGCATAGCGGTAGCTGTCGGCACCGAAGCCACACACCACGCCAACCGCCTTGTCGCTGAAATAGCTGTGCTGGCGGAAGGGCTCGCGGGTATGCGGGTTGGACAGGTGGATCTCGATGAACGGCACCGCCACCGCCGCCAGCGCATCGCGCAGGGCAACCGAGGTATGCGTGAAGGCGGCCGGGTTGATCAGGATGAAGGCGGTTCCGTCGGTGCGTGCGGCCTGTACACGATCCACCAGGACGTGCTCGGCGTTGGACTGCAGGCTCTCCAGCGCATGACCCGCGGCAGCGGCCTGGGCGGCCAGCGCCTGGTCGATGTCGGCCAGCGTGGTGTGGCCGTAGACCTCCGGCTCGCGGCTGCCGAGCAGGTTGAGGTTGGGGCCATGCAGGACCAGCAGCTTCGCCATGGGATCCGATTGACGGGAAAGGGCGGCAGTCTGGCGGAAGCTGAGGATGCTGTCCAGTTCGGCGAAATTAGTGGTGTTTAAAGCGATCGTTTGAAAAAGCCGTGCTCCGCATGGTTGCTCACCATAGATAGTGGAAATTGCGCGTGCCGGCCATCCCCCTGCCGGAAGACTGCGGCCGGGCCGCATTACGTTCGACACTGCGGAGGTTGCCACGGCATTCCTACACTGCGCCTATCCGCCACGTCGGCGTTCATGGATGCCCGCCTTGCCTACCTCCCTGCGATTGCCCGCACTGCTGCTGGCAATGCTGCCTTTGAATGCGCTGGCTGCCGAACAATGGATCGTTGCCACCGACCTGTGGGGCAACAGCAACTACCAGACCCTGCATCTGGACGTGCAGGGCGGGCGTATCGCCGGCCGGCTGGACGCCGACCCGGTTACCGGCACCCTGGGCGCGGGACAGATGGTGTTCACCGCAACCGACAGCCAGGGCCAGCGCTACCAGTTCGACGGGCGCATTGACGGGGCGGGGATGCAGGGACAGAGCGATCAGCCGGACACCAACAACCGCGATGCGCGTGCCGTCCACGCCTTCAGCGCCTGGAAAGTACCGGCGCGGGTTTCGACCGCACCTCAGCGCCATGTGTTCACGCCGACCGACTACTCCAATACGTTCAGTGCCGATCGCGCGCCGGTGCTGGTGATCTGGCCAGGCGACTCGGTACAGACCCGCACGCTGGACTCCGGCGGCGTCGACGAGAAGGGCGTCACCCGCGCGCTGTTCGGCAATCCACAGGTCGGGCCGTTCTTCGTGGTCGGCGCCGAACCCGGCGACACGCTGGCGATCACGCTCACCTCGTTGAAGCTCAACCGTGACTACGCCGACAGCCTGGATGGCCTGGTGGGGCGCTTGAAGACGCCGAGGGTGGCAGCCGAAGCCAGCGGGCTGGGCAAGCCGGTGCGCTGGCAGCTGGACCGCAGCAGGGGCGTCGCGCGTCCGCAGGGCGCGAGTGGTGGCCTGCGGCATTTCGAAGTGCCGGTGAAGCCGATGCTCGGCGGCCTGGCGCTGGCGCCGGGCTTCGGCTATCCGCCGTTCTCCACCGGCGATACCGCCGATTTCGGCGGCAACATGGATTTCAACGCCGTGGTGGAAGGCAATACGGTCTACCTGCCCGTGCAGCAGCCTGGCGCGCTGATGTACCTGGGTGATGGCCACGCGCTCCAGGGCGATGGCGAAACCACGCAGTGGGCACTGGAGACGTCGCTGGATGTGGTGGTGAAAGTAGAGCTGCTGAAGCAGCATGCGATCGCAACGCCACGGGTGGAATCGGCAACGCAGATCATGACTCTGGGCCAGGGTGGCTC
>NZ_JBFRFE010000347.1:0-4515 GCF_052114665.1 Stenotrophomonas sp. 2YAF22
GTGTCACCGTCGCCGACGTCGTCGCGCTGCCGGCGCTGCTGGCCAAAGCGCAGGCCGAAGGCCGCCCGATCCGCGAAGTCGTGCTGCGCACCTCCAATGGTGGCGCGCTGATCGCGGGTGAGTGGCTGCAGGGAGTGATCCGCACCAACGGCCTGAACACCATCGTGTCCGGCCACTGCATCTCGTCCTGCTCGATCATGCAGTCCGGTGGCGTCGAACGTTACCTGGCCGGTGACCTGCCGCTGGTCGACTCGGTGCAGATCCACGCCGCCAGCAGCGGTGGCAAGGTGATCTACACGCCTTCGCCACGGATGACCGAGATCTACACCGGCAACTACGGCGGTGGCATGGATGCCGGCCTGCTGCACAAGGCCATGTACGAGGTGGTGCAGCCCAACGGCCTGCTGGTGTTCCGCGATCCGGCCCGGACCACCGGCGCTTCGGTCAGTTTCGATCCCGATGGCAGCGGCCGCAGGCTGGAGACCTTCCCCGGCCAGGACATCTACAGCAACAACATCATCACCGCCGCCGGTTACCGCGATCCGGGCGATACCCTGACGGTCACCAGCAATGTCAGCGGCGACATCAATCCAGGCTACCTGCGTACTGCGCGCCAGCTGCAGGCGTTCGTCGATGACGACTTCGCGCGCTGGAACGATACCGACTTCGCCACCACGTACATCAACTATGCGGTGAACATCTACAACCGCTCCAGCGCCGGCCCGAACGGCATCGGCCCGGCTTCGGTGCAGGATTACCTCAACAATCCGGGTACACAGCAGCTCCTTCTGGGCCAGCTGCGCCTGGATGAACTGGACGCCTCCACTCTGGGCAATTCGGCTGGCGTGATCCGCGTCGCCAAGGGCGGCACCTGGCGCACCGCCGAAACCACCGGCGCCGATTTCATGCTGGTGGAGAACGGCACCATCGCCCTGGAAGGCGGCGCGTTGCGCACCCCGGAGCTGCGCGTGCTGGCGGCCGGCATGGTGGTCGGCCACGGCGACATCGCCTCGGTTGCCACCGACTCGAGCGCACTGCTCGATGCCACCGGCCCGTCGTACCGCGAGGATGGCTTCAACCGCCTGCGCGTGTACGGCACCCTGATGCCGCGTGGTGGTGACCTGGTCACCCATGGCTACGTCAACATCATGCCGGGCGGCAAGGTGCTGTTCGACGTCACCGAGGCAGGCGGCGCCAACAGTGGCCGTCTGCGCGTGGGCGACTTCTACGACAGCGGCGCCAACGAGGGTGCGCTGGTCATCTCGCCGGGCGCCCACCTTGAACTGAACGTGGCGCAGGGCTTCTACGCCGGCAACTACCAGCGTGAGCTGGTGAGCGGCCCGATCTACCAGGGCGGTTTCACCGATGCGGTGCGCCTGGGTGACACCGGCTATACGGCCAGCATCACCGACGGCGAGGTGTTCCGGCCGCGCCACAATTCGCTGCTGAGCTTCAACATCAACCAGACCGCCGAGGGCCTGTCGCTGACCGCCAACCCCGGCTTCGACCAGCTCGCGCAGCTCACCGGCAACAATGGCAACGATGGACTCGGTCGCGCGCTGGCCACTGCCGGCCAGCGCCAGGATGCCGGGCTGAAGCCGCTGCTGGGGGCGCTGCAGTTCGCTGACCGCGATGTGATCGCCCAGCAGGCCGGTGCACTGCGCGGTGATGGCCATGCCAGCCTGCGCCTGGCCGACAACGCGCTGGTCGGCAGCATCGGCAGCGTGGTGCAGCAGCACCAGGCCGCACGGCGCAGCGGCAGCGGTGATGCCGGTGGCTTGGCCGCACAGGCCGCGCAGGCGGCTTCGGCACAGCCGGGCATGCCCAATGGCAGTCTGTTCAACCAGTTGGCGATGCATCTGGTGGAGCCGGCGGGGGCAGGCGGTGGCAGCACCAACTTCGGCAGCGAAGCGCCGCGCAGCCACGGCCTCTGGGGCCGCGGTTTCGGCAGCCATGGCCGCATCGATGGCGAGGGCGGCGTGGCCGGCCTGAGCCATACCGTCGGCGGCATCGTGCTCGGTGCCGATACGCAGCTGGCCGATGACCGGGTGACGCTGGGCGTCAGCGTTGCCGCCGCGGACATGTCGACCAAGGGCCGCGATGGTTCCGGTTTCAGCGGCGACGTGCGCGCGCTGGATGTGGGCGGCTACCTGGATGCCACCTATTCGCGTGGCTACCTGTCGGCCTCGGTGCGCTATACCGATCTGCGCCACGACACCCGCCGCAGCATCGATGGCATCGATGGCCTGCAGGGTCCGTTGCGTGCCAAGTACAACAACGATGCGATCTCGGCCCGGCTGGAGCACGGCTTCTCGTTCACCACCGCCAAGGGCGTAGTGATCCAGCCGCTGCTGCCGGTGGTCGATTACGCGCGCACCTCGGCCACCCGTTTCAATGAAGGGCAGGGAGCCGGCGCACTGGTGGGGCGTGGTGACAGCCTGGAAAGCATCCGCGTTGGTGCGGGCCTGCAGGTGTTCAAGACCTTCGAAGGCAACAACGGCGAGCGCATCACCCCGCGCGCGCGCGTTGTCTGGCAGAAGGAACTGGGCGACACCCAGGCCCATTACAGCACCGGCTTCGCCGCTGCGCCGGACCTGGTGTTCGGTGCCAGCAGCCAGAGCGTGGGCGAGCAGGTGCTGGCCTGGAACCTGGGTGTGACCAGCCGCGCCACCGATCGCCTGTCGGTGATGGTCGACTACGTGGGCGAGCGCCGCGACGGCCAGCTGCAGAACGGCGTGATGCTGGGCCTGGGCTATACGTTCTAAGGCAGTACCGGTACCGGCGGCCGTCGCGCCGCCGGTGCCATCCCCATCGGGGTGCGGGTGCGCTATGGTCGTGGCGGATTTCCGCGCAGGCCTTGCCATGCAGATCGCCGTTTTCAGTGCCCGTCCCTACGACCGCCGCTTTCTCGAGGAAGCCAACCTGCGCGAGGGGGCAGGGCAGGATTTCCAGTTCGTGTACTTCGACGCGGCGCTGGACGTGCACACCGCCGCGCTGGCACAGGACTGCGCCGCCGTCTGCGTGTTCGTCAACGACAGGCTCGATGCGCCGGTGCTGCAGGCCCTGCATGCGCTGGGCGTACGCGCGGTGCTGCTGCGCTGTGCCGGCTTCAACAATGTGGACCTGGCCAGCGCGAATGCGCTCGGCCTGTTCGTCGCCCGCGTGCCGGCCTACTCGCCGGAAGCGGTGGCCGAGCACGCACTGGCGCTGGTGATGACCCTCAACCGGCACACCCATCGCGCCTACAACCGCGTGCGTGAGGGCAACTTCATGTTGGATGGCCTGCTCGGCCGCACCCTGCATGGCAAGACCGTGGGCATCGTCGGTACCGGCAAGATCGGGTTGGCCACCGCGCGCATCTTCCGCGGCATGGGCTGCACTGTGCTGGGGCACGATCCGTATCCTTCGCCGGCTTTCACCGGGATCGGCACAATGGTTGAACTGGACGAGCTGCTCTCGCGCTCGGACATCGTCTCGCTGCATTGCCCGTTGACCCCGGATACCCAGCACCTGATCGACGACGCCTCGCTGGCGCGGATGAAGCCCGGCGCGATGCTGGTCAACACCTCGCGTGGCGGCCTGGTCGATACCCATGCGGTGATCCGCGCGCTGAAGTCGCGCCGGCTGGGCCACCTGGCCATCGACGTCTACGAGCAGGAAAGCGCGCTGTTCTTCCAGGACCTGTCCGGCGAGATCATCGACGATGAGGCCTTCCAGCGCCTGATGACCTTCCCCAACGTGCTGGTGACCGGCCACCAGGGCTTCTTCACCGTGGAGGCGCTGCAGGAGATCTCGGCGATCACGCTGGGCAACCTGGCCGATTTCGCGGCGGGGCGGGAGTGCGGCAACCGGGTGGCGGCGGGTTGAGAGCCCGGGCGGGTGGGCGTTTGACGGCAACCGTCACGACCGGATTGACCGCAGGGGCAGGGCGACCGTAAAATTGCCTGCTTCGCCGGAATAGCTCAGTTGGTAGAGCGGCGCATTCGTAATGCGTAGGTCGTAGGTTCGATTCCTATTTCCGGCACCAGTTTCAGCAAAAGCCCCGGCCTTGGCCGGGGCTTTTTGTTTGGGCGGCACGGTTCTCCGTCGGCCCTCGCCCCTGGGCCCTTCAGCTCTGCCTATAATCGGCCGCGCAGATCACCTGCACCGGTTCACCCGCACGGAGGCTTCCCATCATGTCCATTGCTGCAATCCCCGATGTTTCGCTGGTCGACAACAGTGAGCAGCGCACGCCGCTGATCCTGGTGCTGGACTGTTCCGGCAGCATGAGCGGTGGCCCCATCGAGCAGTTGAACGCGGGCCTGAAGCTGCTGGAGCAGGAGCTGAAAGCCGATGTGATCGCGGCCAAGCGTGTGCGCGTGCTGCTGGTCGAGTACGGCGGCATGGACAACGCGGCCATCAGCGGTGACTGGTGCGATGCGATGGATTTCACCGCGCCCACGTTGTCGGCCAACGGCACCACGCCGACTGGCGCGGCAGTGGAAGTAGCGCTGCAGGAGATTGAAGACGAGAAGG
>NZ_JBFRFE010000348.1:0-4499 GCF_052114665.1 Stenotrophomonas sp. 2YAF22
ATCGTGCGAAGGGCCCGGCGGCAGCGTCGCCACCAGCCGGTCCCAGGCCAGGAAATCGCTGTCCGGCAACAGGTACAGGCGCCACACGCAACGGCCACGTGCATCGAGGAAGCACAGGCTTTCGCGCAGGCCCTCGCTGTCCACGCCCTGGCAGGCATGCACCGATACCGCCTGGCGCCAACCGCCCAGCTCGCTGCCATCGGCGTGATACAGGCACAACACGGTGCCGAGCGCTGCCAGCTGTGCCGGCGCAGGCCAGGCCCGCRGCGACGAACGCGACAGGGAGGACGGCAGGCGACGCGCGGACAGGGCTCGGCTCATGGGATCACCAGGACACGGCAAGGCTGGCCGACAGAGTGCGGCCGGGGCTGGTATAGCGGTCCAGAACGGTACTGGTGGCCGACAGGGTCGAGCCGACGTTGGACCAGTCGATGTAACGCTTGTCACCCAGGTTGAACACACCGACGTTGAAAGTGGCGCCCGGGGCGAAGTTCCAATGCGCCATCAGGTCGGCCACGCCATAACCGGCCGGGCGATAGGCGGTGGTGCTGGCCAGCCGGTCCTTGCGCTTGACGAAGGTGCCTGCCAGTTCAACACCCCAGGTATCGGTGTCGTACATCAGGCCGACGGTGCCGCGCAGCGGATCGACCGAATCCAGCGGCGTGTCTTCGGTCTTGTTGTCGCCGCGCGACCACGCCACCGCACTGCGCAGCGCCCAGCCCTGCAGTGCGGGACTGATCTGGCCGAAGTCGACGCCGGCCTTCAGTTCGGCGCCGTAGATGCGTGCGTCGGCGATGTTGCGCGACTGGAACACCATCAAGCCCTGCGGATTGGTACCCACCAGCGTCTGCGACTCGATGAAGTCCTTGTAGTCGTTGTAATAGCCGCTCAGGCTCACGTACGCCGCCGGCGACAGGAAGCGCAGGCCCAGTTCGACGCCGTCGCTGGTTTCCGGCTTCAGGTCCGGATTGGGAATGGCGGTGTAGCCGAAAGCGAAATTGGTGAAGCCGAGGTTGACGTCGTTGTACGGCGGCGAGCGGAAACCACGCGAGTAACCGGCAAACAGCGACCACTCATCGGTGAAGCGATAGACCAGGCCGAACTTCGGCGACACGCTGGTCTTCTTCAGTTCCGACACGGCCACGCCGGGGTTGTCCTCGGCGAAGATGCTGTCCACGTCCGGCTTCAGTTCGTAGCGGTCCACGCGCACGCCCGGCACCAGCGACAGCTTGCCGTCGGCCAGGCGCATTTCATCCTGCGCGTACAGGCCCAGCTCGGTGGCCTTGCTGATGGGGAAATCGCGCACGGGGAACGCGTCGGGCAGGATCGTCGTGCTGACCACGCCACGGTTGCTGACCTGGTAGCCATCGCGCTTCTGGCGGATCTCGGTGCGGGCGCCATCGAAGCCATAGGTCAGCGCGTGTTCGACGCTGCCGGTGCTGAAGGCCTTGTTGAACACCGCCTGCAGGCCATACACGCGCTGATCGAAACTGAACTCGCGATGGCGGCGACTGCCATTGGCGCGCGCCTCATCGGTGCGCTGCGTGGTTTCGCTGTCCTGCGTGTAGACCTGCCAGTGCAGGCTGTCGGCAAAGCCCTTGTCCAGCGCATCCATCTCGTGGGCGAAGGACACGCGGGTGCGGCTCTGCTTGTCGCGCGCCTTCATGCCGGTGGTGGTGGTGCGGTCGATCGAGGACAGCACGTCGGTATCGGTGTTGTCTTCGTTGCCTTCCACGGTCAGGCGGAAACGCTGGTCTTCGTTGGGCGCATAGACCAGCTTGGCCAGGCCGCTGCGACCATCGCGGTCCTGCGGGTTGGCCGCGGTGCGCGTGTTGTCATTGCTGCGCACATCGCCCTTGTTGTCGGTTTCCTGGCCCTGGCGGTGGTTGATGTTGACCATGCCACTCCAGTGTTCGCCACCGAAGGCGCTGGTGACGCCACCGAGCAGGCCTTTCCACTCGCCGTCGTAGCCGAATTTCAGGCCGACGTAGCTGTCCTTGCCATCCTTGAGGTAATCAGCCGGATCCTTGGTGACGAAGGCAACCACGCCGCCAAGTGCGTCCGAGCCGTACAGCGAACTGGCCGGCCCGCGCACGATCTCCACGCGCTTGAGCGTGTCCAGGTCGGTGAAGTTGCGGTTGGCGTTGGAGAACGAGCCGATGTTGAAGCTGGTCGGCATGGCGATGCCATCGGTCTGGATGCGCACGCGGTTGCCGTCCAGGCCACGGATACGGATGCTGCCGAGGCCGAAACGGGTGGCACTGCGGCTGACCGACAGGCCCGGCTCGTAGCGGACAAGATCCTTGATGTCCTGCACCAGCTGCCGGTCCATCTGCTCGCGGTCGATCACATCGACGGTGGCGGCGACATCGCTGACCGCACGTTCGGTACGGGTGGCGGTGACCTGCACGCGATCGAACTCGCGCGCGTCGGGCGCGGCATCGGCAGCAGCGTGGGCGGACAGCGGCAGGGCCATCCACAGGGCAATGGAAAGGGCAGTCGGGCGGGTCATCGGCATCGTTCGGTCAGGCAGGGGAACCCCCGGCCACCGCCACGCCAAACAGGCATGAAAGGTAGACCGAGGGGGAGAGAGCAGGGGCGGACGGGTCGCCCACCCTGCCGGCGCTGCCGACAGGAGGGAGGGAGGCGGGCGACCAGACCGCGTTACTTGGTCAGGATCAGCTTGTCGTTGCTGGTATGACGCAGACGGTAGAAGCGGTCACCGTGCTGGATCAGGATTTCACGACGGCCCTTGAGCAGGGCTTCGCTGTCGATGACCTCTTCCGGCGGCACGACACGAACGGGGCGGTCGCGGAGGGTCAGCGTTTCGGGGCGCAGCAGTACAGGTTGAGCATTCATGAGCATCTGGACTCGTGCGAGGGACGAGTTAAATGATAATGATTCTCAGTTGACAATCAACAACCATTCTCAACTTCATTGATGGAATTAATGATCGAAATCTAATATTCGATAGCCACCATCTATTGAAACCGGCGCAACTGGGCGCGGGAGGGCCGACCGAGCGTGGGTTCGGCCCTACCCCCTGTCCCCGTTCCTCAGGCGAATACGGCTTCCACCTGCGCCCAGCCGGCGTCGTCCACCTGCGCCAGCACGTCCAGCGCCTGCAGGTTCTGCAACAGCTGGCTGACCCGGCTGGCGCCGAGGATCACGCTGGAGACGTTGGGATTGCGCAGGCACCAGGCGATGGCCAGGCTGGCCGGGGCGTGACCCAGCTCGCGGGCCACCGCACTGAAGCGGCGCACCCGGGCCAAACGCTCATCGGCGTTGTCGCCCAGCACCAGGTCCTGCAGCCAGCCCATGCCTTCGCGGCCCAGGCGCGCATCGGCCGGGACGCCGTCGTCGTACTTGCCGCTCAGCAGGCCCGAGGCCAGCGGCGAGAAGATCGTGGTGCCCAGTCCGGCAGTGGCATACAGCGGCGCGTACTCCACTTCCACGCGCTGACGGTGCAGCAGGTTGTACTGCGGCTGCTCCATCGACGGCGCCTGCAGGTTGTGGCGCGCGGCGATGTCCACCGCCTCCTGGATCTGGTTGGCCGACCATTCCGACGTACCCCAGTACAGCACCTTGCCCTGCCGGACCAGGGTGTCCATGGCATGCACCGTCTCAGCGATCGGCGCGTCCGGATCCGGACGATGACAGTAATAAAGGTCCAGGTAGTCCACCCGCAGGCGCTTGAGCGCAGCGTGGCAGGCGTCGGTCACATGCTTGCGCGACAGGCCGCGCTGGGTGGGCCGGGGGTCCTTGGCACTGCCGAAGAACACCTTGCTGGACACGCAGAAACCATCGCGCGGCAGGCGCAGGTCGACAAGCACATCGCCCATCACCTGCTCTGCGCGGCCGTTGGCATAGCCCTCGGCGTTGTCGAAGAAGTTGATGCCATGGTCCCAGGCCGCCGCCACCAGGTTGCGCGCCTCATCGCGTGGCACCTGGTCGCCGAAGGTCACCCAGGCGCCGAAGGACAGGGCGGAAATCGGCAGGCCGGTGGAGCCAAGGCGACGGTAGAGCATGCGATTCTCCTGCTGCGGGCCCGCATACGGGCCGGGATCAAGCCACCATTCTACCTGTCCCGGCAGGCGCAACCCCTTGCTGTTGCTGGCCTGATCGGAGCCGATGGCCGCGCGCAGACGGCTTTTCCTTGCTCCGGCCCCTGCCCTGCACTAGGCTTCCCGTTTTTCGCGACGCCCCAGGGGAGTCACTCAGATGGTCGAAGGTTTGGGCAGGATCGGCTTCGGCCTGTTCGGTTTGGCGGTGCTGATCGGCATCACCTGGCTGTTTTCCAACAACAAGCGCGCGGTGGACTGGAAGCTGGTCGCCACCGGCATCACCCTGCAGATCGCCTTTGCAGCCCTGGTGATCCTGGTACCGGGCGGGCGCGACGTGTTCGATGCGCTGGGCCAGGGCTTCGTGAAGGTGCTGAGCTTCGTCAACGAAGGTTCGAAGTTCATCTTCGGCTCGTTGATGGACGTCAAGAACTACGG
>NZ_JBFRFE010000349.1:0-4492 GCF_052114665.1 Stenotrophomonas sp. 2YAF22
AGGTGTGACGGGACCAGACGTGACGGGTGTTCAGAGTGCGGCGGCATCCATGCCGCGGACACCCCTGCAAAGTCCACCCGACCGGCCACGGACAGATTCCGTGCGGCCAGCCACGGATTGAAGAAAGAAAGGCAGAAGGGGGTCGCTTCGCTGCGCTCGCTCATGAAGCGGCGTGGACGTTTGGATCGAGGCAGATCTGCCGGCAAATGAACAGGCGATTGGCCTTCATTGGTGAAAGCGGTTCCGGTCGTGGACAAGCCTGATGCATCGCCGCCACGATCGAACCGGCACTGATGAAAGGGGGCTGCCATGGAAAGGAAGGCGATGTGGTGCAGGCGAGTTGCAGGTGCGGCGCTGGTCCTGGTGGTGGTGTCCACCAGTGGCTGTGTGACCGAGTGGGTGCCACGTACGAATGCAGCGGATTACAGCTACTCGACCGACTACTGCTCTACAGAGTCGAGAGGGCAGTGGCCGGTGAAGAACGAAGTGGCAACGCGAACCGTGTACGTGGAGAAGCTGGAGAAGTGCAGGGAAGATGACAAGAGCAAGTGCGACGTGGATGGAAAATACAATCGCGTGCAGCAGCCGGAAATCGAGAGCTATGTGATGGATGTCAACGAGAGCAGCCGCCGCAGCGCCTACACCAGTTGCATGTGGTACTGGGGCTGGTCGGAACAGGAGCGCTGGCTGTGGCAGCGGAAACCAGACACGTCGCATTGACGCCGCTTCATCGCAGGGAAGGGCGCACGCGGATGCCGATGGTGATGCGAATGTAAATGGCTGTGTTGCTGGCTTTGTTGACCGGTAGATGCGCAACCGAATGGGCACGCTTCAGCGACCATGCCGATTCGCTGGATGAGTCGTGTTGGCGCAACAGGGCCGAAGCGAATGAGAAGTGGCCGGAGAATATGGAGATTGCCGACCGCACCGACGAGATCGAGGTGCAGACCGTCTGCAAGGAAGGCGAGACGTGCGACGTGGATGGCAAATGCAAGAAACTGTGGAAGACCGAGCGCTACACCGTAGACATCAACGCCAACAGAACCATGAGCACTTCATGGGCTGCACGAGCGGCACTGGTTGGATACAGAAGACCGTCTGGTTCAGCCGCAGGTGACCCCTATCCCATAGCCGACACATCTCAGCTCCGCTGATATCCACGCATGGCGTGGATCTACTGGGCGCGCCAGGACGCTGTCGGGGGTGGGGAGGGGTGAGATTGCGGGGGCGTGAGCCGCATGGATGCGGCGATCGAGCTTACAGGGACGTACTTGCAGCGTCCCCCGCAATCTCACCCCTCCCCGCCGAACCTTCAGACCCGCTGTTGCTGTTGCTGTTGCCCCAGCGGGTGCAGGGCCGCAGGCCCTGCAATGCAGAAAACCTTACTTCCCGCGCAGGCGGCTGTGTTTGAACCCGTAGAAGAAGTAGATCACGAAGCCGACAAACGTCCACACGCCCATCAGCATCCAGTTGTGCAGCGTCATCGCCGACAACAGCGCCAGGCAGCTCAGCACGCCCAGGCTGCAGATCAGCCACGCGCCGCGGATGCGGAACGGACGCGGCAGGTCCGGCTGCGTGCGGCGCAGGATCAGCACGCCGGCACACACGGCCGCGAAGGCGATCAAGGTACCCATCGAGGTCAGTTCACCAAGGATGTCCAGCGGGAACAGCGCCGCCAGCAGGGCGATGCCGATGCCGGTGATGACGGTGTTGATATGCGGCGTGCGGTACTTCGGGTGGATCTTGGTGAACACCGGCGGCAACAGGCCGTCGCGGCCCATGATCATGAAGATGCGCGGCTGGCCGATGATCATCACCAGCACCACCGACGACAGGCCGATCAACGCACCGATTTCCACCACCACCCGCAACCAGCCCAGCTGCGGATGCGCGGCCACGGCGGTCACCACCGGCTCATCGGTGCCCAGCAGTTGGTAAGGCACCAGGCCGGTCATGACTGCAGCCATCGCGATGTACAGCACCGTGCAGATCACCAGCGACAGCATCATGCCGATCGGCATGTCGCGCTGCGGCTTGTGTGATTCCTGCGCGGCCACCGATACCGCTTCGAAGCCAATGTAGGCGAAGAACACCATCGCCGCGCCGCGCAGCACGCCTTCCATGCCGTACTTGCCGGGGCCTTCGTTGGCCGGGATGAACGGGGTCCAGTTGCTGGTGTCCACGTACTTCCAGCCGACCACGATCACCAGCACGATCAGCCCGGTCTTGAGGATGACCATGGCCATGTTCATCGCCGACGATTTGCTGATGCCGACGTAGCACAGCCAGGTCAACAGCAGGACCAGGATCGCGGCGGGAATGTTGGCGATGGCGCCGGTGGGCCGCAGTTGCGCATCCAGGGGTGCGCTGACCAGCGCCGCCGGTAGATGGATGTCGAAATGGCTGAGCAGGCTGAGGAAATACCCGGTCCAGCTGACCGCCACGGCCGAGGCGGAGACGCCGTACTCGAGCACCAGCATCCAGCCGATGAACCAGGCCGAGAGCTCGCCGAAGGTGGCGTAGGTATAGGTGTAGGCGCTGCCGGAAACCGGCACCATCGCCGCGAACTCGGCATAGGCCAGCGCGCAGAAGGCGCAGCAGATCGCGGCCAGCACGAACGAGAGCATGATGGCCGGGCCGGCGTGGTTGGCGGCAGCCTGGCCGGTGATGACGAAGATGCCGCCGCCGATCACGGCGCCGATGCCGAGCGCGGTCAGGCCCCAGGGGCCAAGGTGGCGACGCAGGCTCAGGCCGTTGGCGTCTTCATGGGCGGCATGCGGATGCTTGGTGGCCCACAGTTGCTTGAACATGTGTGGTGGTCTTGTGCGATGCGCCCGTGACCGGGCGCGGGCGGAAATGCTTGCGGATATCGACGGGCCGGCGCAGGGGCCGGCCCGTCGGGAGGATCAGGGCGACTTGGCCAGCTTGCTGTGGCGGATGCCGTAGCCGAAGTAGATCAGCAGGCCCAGCAGCGTCCAGCCCACGAACAGGTGCCAGTGGACCACGAACGCCTGCCAGAACAGGAACAGGCACGACAGCGCGCCCAGCGGGCAGATCACCCACACCAGCGGCACGCGGAATGGGCGGTGCAGCTCCGGGCGGGTGTAGCGCAGGATCAGCACGCCCACGCAGACCGTGGCGAAGGCCAGCAGGGTGCCCATGGACACCAACTCGCCGAGCACGTTCAGCGGCACCAGGCCGGCCAGCGATGCGGCGATCACGCCGACTACGATCGTGGCCCAGTACGGCGTGCGGAAACGCTTGTGGACCTTGCCGAACACTTTCGGCAGCAGGCCATCGCGCGAGATGGTGTAGGCGATGCGGGTCTGGCCCATCATCATCACCAGCACCACCGAGGACAGGCCGGCGATCGCGCCGATTTCCACCGCGGTCTTCAGCCAGGACAGGCTCGGGTAGGCTTCCAGCGCGGTGGCCACCGGCTTGTCGGTGCCCAGCAGGTGGTAGGGCAGCATGCCGGTCAGCACCGCGCAGACGATGATGTAGACGATGGTGCACACCGCCAGCGAGCCGAGCAGGCCGATCGGCATGTTGCGCTGCGGGTCCTTGGTTTCACCGGCGGCGGTGGAGACCGCATCGAAGCCGATGTAGGCGAAGAACACGATGGTGGCCGCGCGGAACACGCCGCTCCAGCCGAACTCGCCGGACACGCCGGTGTTTTCCGGGATGAACGGGTGCCAGTTGGCCGGGTCCACGTGGGCCGCGCCGATGCCCACGAACAGGCAGATCACGAAGACCTTGATGGCCACGATGATCGCGTTGACGAACGCGGACTGGGTCACGCCCACGTACAGCAGGCCGGTCACCGCCGCCACGATCAGCACCGCCGGCAGGTTGAACAGCTTGCCGGAGGCGGCGAACTCGTGCCCGTTCCAGGCGATCGGCGCCGCGCTCAGCGCGTCCGGGAACGGCATGTGCAGCGTGGTGGTGATGAAGCTGATCAGGTACGCCGACCAGCCCACCGCGACCGAGGCCGAGGCGAACAGGTACTCCAGCACCAGGCACCAGCCGATGAACCAGGCCATGCCCTCGCCAAGCGTGGCGTAGGAGTAGGAGTAGGCGCTGCCGGAGACCGGCATCATCGCTGCGAACTCGGCGTAGCACAGGCCGGCCAGCGCGCAGGCGATGCCGGCGAACACGAACGACAGCATGACCGCCGGGCCGGCGTGGTTGGCCGCGGCCTGGCCGGTGAGGACGAAAATACCTGCGCCGATCACCGCACCAATGCCAAGCATGATGAGGTGTTTCGCCGTGAGGGTCCGTTTCAACGTGGCTTCGCCATCCAGGCTGCCTTCGATGGGTTCGCCGGCATCGACGTGCCCGGCCGGTTCGACCGGCTTGACCCTCAACAGAGCTTTCAGCATGCAGTACTTCCTGATGATCGGATTGGGAGGGCCGCCAGTACATTGCCGGCGGCGCCTGTATGTCATCCAGGGCCGTTCGCCGGCGATGGAAGCACTGCTGGTGAAGGCCG
>NZ_JBFRFE010000350.1:0-4491 GCF_052114665.1 Stenotrophomonas sp. 2YAF22
CGGAACACCTGGGTGTAGAACACCCGCACGCCTTTGGCGGCCAGCGCCTTGCGGTCGATGCCGGCCTTGTCCAGCGCGGCGATGTCGTCGGAAGGAATGCCCCATACGCGCTCCAAGGTCAGCGCGCGCTCGGCGGTATGGCTCCAGATCACTTCCGGTACGTACAGGTCGTCGGAGTTCTCCCAGAAACGGCGCAGCACGCTGGCATTGGCGCCTTCGCGCTGCAGGTCCAGCTCGGCGGCCAGGGTGTTCTCCACCTCGGCCACCACTTCGCGCGGGCGGATCTTGTCGGCGCGCGGATGGGTGCGCTCGACCAGCGTCGCCAGCGAGTTGAGCAGGGCGATGTCGGCGTCGATCTGCTTTTCGATGCCCGGGCGCAGCACCTTGACCACCACCTGGCGGCCATCGGCCAAGGTGGCCGCGTGCACCTGCGCGATCGACGCCGAGGCCAGCGGTTCTGTATCGAAACTGGCGAAGGCTTCGCTGACCGGCAGGCCAAGCGCTTCCTCGACGATGCGGCGTGCCGCGTCGCCGTCGAAGGGCTTGACCCGGTCCTGCAGCAGGGTCAGTTCATTGGCCACGTCCGGCGGCACCAGGTCGCGACGGGTGGACAGGATCTGCCCGAACTTGACGAAGATCGGCCCCAGGTCCTGCAGCGCCAGGCGCAGGCGTGCACCCCGCGACTGTGCCGCGATGGCGGCCGATGCGCGCGGCACGAACGGCTTGGCCAGGCGCAGCCAGCGCTCGGCCGGGGTGCCCTGCAGCAGGTCGTCGAGGCGATAACGCAGGATCACCCGGCCGATGCGGCTGGCCCGCAGCAGCGCCTTCATGCGGCACCCCGCAGGCGCTGCACGCGTGCGCCGAGGCGCTCGACATCGTCGCGCAGCACGTCCACGTCATCGTGGAAGGCATCCAGCTCGGCACGTGGTACCACGTCGCGCRATTCCTCGGTGATGAATTCAGCGGCGCTATGGGCGAGGTCGATCGCACCCTGGCGGGCATGCTGCAGGGCGCTGCGCAGGGTGTTGGCCACCTGCACGCCCAGCACGTCGCCGAACACGCTGACGAACGGCTGCTGCCAGTCCGGATCGAAGCCCTTGGCCAGCTGCTGCAGGCGGCGCGCCAGCTCGGCATCGCCGGCCACGCGCACGCGCCCCTTGCCGTTGTCAGCGCCCTGGCGGGCACGCGCCAGYAGCGGCAGCTGTGCCAGCACGCCGGCCAGGCTGCTGCGCACGGCCAGGTCGGCTTCCTGCGCATCCACCGGGCCAACCCGCAACTGGTCGCCGTCGACGCTGATGCGCATTGCCAGCGGCGGCGCGTCCAGGGTCAGGTCGATATGGCGACCGTCGAGGCTGGCCAGTGCGTGGCGGGTATCCGGATCCAGCGCCAGCGCGCGGTTCAGGGCGATCTGCAGAGCGCGGCCAGCGACCGGCTTGAGGGACTTGAGCAGGGAAAGAGCCATGTGCGCATTCTACCTGCGTGGGTGGGGGGCTTGGGCCGGGCTGCCGCCCGGCACCCGCAGACGCAACGGCAACATCAAAAGCCGACGTCCTGTGGGGAGGCGGGGCGGTGTGGGTTTGCGGGGCCGCCGTGAACCCGTCCTTGGGGGCTTGGTCGCCGCATCCATGCGGCTCACACCCCGCAAACCCACACCGCCCCGCCTTCGACAGGTTTCCGGTAGCCATTTGCGGTAGTGCCGGCCGCTGGCCGGCAACCTCGGTCGGTTGGTAGGTGTCGACCTTGGTCGACACGGTAGATCAGGGGCATGCGCAATTGACGCGTGCGAAGGGATTTGTGGTTCATCTGTGCCTCACGCGGAAGGCCGACGAAGGTTCATGCTATGGAGCCACGCAACGCACAGGACATCGCATTTCCATGGCACGGACACGGGTTGGCATCATCTTCGGTGGCAGGTCTTCCGAACACGAAGTTTCGCTGCAGTCGGCGAAGAACATTCTCGACGCGCTCGACCGCGAGCGCTTCGAACCGGTGCTGATCGGCATCGACAAGCAGGGCCAGTGGCACCTGAGCCAGCCGGACACCTTCCTGCTCAATGCCGAGGATCCGGCGCGCATCGCCCTGCATCCTTCCGGTACCGCGCTGGCGGTTCTGCCCGGCACCGAGCAGGCCCAGCTGCAACCGACCGATGCGGGCAGCGCGCTGGGGCAGATCGATGTGGTGCTGCCGATCGTGCATGGTCCGCTGGGCGAGGACGGTGCGCTGCAGGGCCTGCTGCGTATGGCCAACCTGCCCTTCGTCGGCTCGCCGGTACTGGGTTCGGCGGTGGCCATGGACAAGGATGTAACCAAGCGCCTGCTGCGCGATGCCGGCCTGCAGGTGGCGCCGTGGGTGTGCATCCGCCGCCATGAAGCCGATGCGGTCGATGTCGATGCACTGATCGCGGCACTCGGCCTGCCGCTGTTCGTGAAGCCGGCCAACCAGGGCTCATCGGTGGGCGTGAGCAAGGTGAAGGACGCCGACGGTTTCGCCGAGGCATTGCGGACTGCGCTGCGCTACGACCACAAGGTTCTGGTGGAATCGGCCGTGGTCGGCCGCGAGATCGAATGCGCGGTGCTGGGCAACGAGCGGCCGCAGGCCAGCATCTGTGGCGAGGTGGTGCTGCACGACGAGTTCTACGCCTACGACACCAAGTACATCAACGAAGATGGCGCCGAAGTGGTGGTGCCGGCCGCGATCGACGCGGCGACGCAGGCGCGTATCCAGGACATCGCGCTTCAGGCGTACCAGGTACTGGAATGCGCCGGCATGGCGCGCGTGGATGTGTTCCTGACCGCGGATGGTCGGATCGTCATCAACGAGGTCAACACGCTGCCCGGCTTCACCCGCATCAGCATGTATCCGAAGCTGTGGGGCGCTAGTGGCGTGGGCTACACGGCGCTTATCACGCGCCTGATCGAACTGGCGATGGAGCGGCACGACGCCGATCGCCGATTGCACAGCGCGGTGCGCTGACCGCGCTTCGGCAGTGCCGGCCGCCGGTCGGCAACCCCGGGTAATCGAGGTTGCCGGCCAGCGGCCGGCACTACTGCTCAAGCGGTCATGTGCGCTTGCGGAACATCGAGATCACCGCCAGCACCAGGAACACCACGAACAGGATCCAGGCGATGTTGCTGGCGGCACCGGCGATGCCGGAGAAACCGAGCACGGCGGCGATGATGGCGATGACAAAGAAGATGACGGCGTAATGCAGCATGGTGCTCCTCGCAGGTGGTCGGCCGTGGGTGGCGTTGTGTCCATCCTGCGCATCTGCCGGTGTGCAACCGGTGATGGCGATCTCTGCGCGTAATGAAGGCTTCAGCGCGGTGATGCCGCCGTCATGATGCGGCCTTCAGTCGTCGCAGCCCTTCTTCGATGCTGACCTGCGGCACGTAGCCGAAATCACGGCGCGCCGGCTCCATGCTGTACCAGTGCGGCGTGCACAGCTGCTCGGCCAGGAAGCGCGTCAGCGGCGGCTCGCCACGCAGGCGCAGCAGCGGCCACAGCCGCTCGCAGATCGCGCCGATCCGATACGCCGTCTTGAAGCTGATCGCCTTGTCCACGGTTGGAGCGCCCACCGCCTGCAGCAGCTTGTTGACCAGCTCGCGCATCGGCAGCGGTTCGCCATTGGAAATGAAGTACGCCTTGCCGGCGCAGGCCGCGCCCGGTGCCAGCGCCTCGAAGGCGAGGAAATGCGCCAGCGCGGCGTTGTCGATGTACGTGGTATCGACCTTGTTGTTGCCGTCGCCCACCAGGCGCAAACGGCCAGCACGTGCACGATCGGCCAGGCGTGGCACCAGCTGCTGGTCGCCCGGGCCCCAGATCAACCGCGGACGCAACGCCACGGTTGCCAGGGTCGCGTCATTGGCCGCCAGCACGCGCTGTTCGGCAATCGCCTTGGTCGCCGCGTAGGGCGCCTGGAAATCCTCGCCATACGGCACTTCGTCCGCACCCAGTCCTTCCACCGGGTGCGTGGCGCGGTGGGTCACGCTGGGCGTGGAGGTGTAGACCAGCCTGCCGATGCCATGCGCACGGCAGGCGGCGATGACGTTGTCGGTGCCGACCACGTTGGCCTGGTGGTAGCTGTCATAGCTGCCCCACGCACCCGCCTTGGCACCGTTGTGGAACACCGCATCGACGCCGGCCACCGCATGCAGCACCGCCTGCGGATCGGCCAGGTCACCGCGGATCTGGCCCACGCCCAGCGCCTGCAGTTCCGGGTAGTGGCTGCGGTTGAATGCCAGCACCTGGTGGCCACGTTCGACCAGGCCACGGCACAGCGCCTGGCCAAGGAAACCACCACCACCGGTGACCAGGATCTTCATGCGCGCTTCTCCAGTTCGGCGCGTGCCCAGACGGCGAGCTTCTCGCGGCCGATCTTGGCGTTGTGACGGATATCGACGGGGAACGCCGGATGCATCAGCACGTGTTCCAGCTTCATCTCGGGCAGACGCGCAGCGGCCGTGGCATGCAGCGCCTCGCGCAGGGCAGGGC
>NZ_JBFRFE010000351.1:0-4490 GCF_052114665.1 Stenotrophomonas sp. 2YAF22
CCCTTGATGCTGCTGTTGCCAGCGGCAGGTTCAGTGCGCGGGGCCGCAGGCGGCACTGCCCGCGCCACGGTGATGGAGAAGGTCGAGCCGCGATCGAGCACGCTGTGCAATTGCAGCGGCGCATGCAGCAGGTCGGCGATGCGGCTCGCGATGGTCAGGCCAAGGCCGAGGCCCTGGCCGTTGCTGCGATCGCCACGATGGAATTCCTCGAACACCACCGCTTGTTGCTCCGGGGCGATGCCGGGTCCGCTGTCATGCACGCCGATCGATAGCGTCTGGCCATGCCGACGCACGCCCAGCAGCACGCCGCCATGGCGAGTGTAGCGGATGGCATTGGCCAGGAAGTTCTGCAGCACCCGACGCAGCAGCAACGGGTCGCTGTGCACCCACGCGCGGGTCCGTACATGGCGGAACTGCAGGCCGCGCGCCGCGGCCAGCACGGCGAACTCCTGCGCAAGCGGGTCCAGCACGGTCGACAGCGCAAACGGGCGCGGATCGGCCACCAGTCCACCGGCTTCCAGCCGCGAAATATCGAGCAGACCCGACAGCAGATCGTCGGTGGAGTCCAGCGCACCACGAATCTGGCGCAGGAAGCTGTCCAGGAACTCCGATTCGATGTGCTGCGACATGGCATCGGTCAGCAGCTGCGCCGCATGCAGGGGCTGGATCAGGTCGTGGCCGACAGCGGTCAGGAAGCGTGTCTTGGCCACGTTGGCCCGTTCGGCTTCATGCACGGCCTGCTCCAGCCGGGCAGTACGGTCCTGCACCCGGCGCTCCAGGGTTTCGTTGCTGCGCTTGAGCGCGTCCTCTGCCCGCCGGAAAGCGGTGACATCGGTGAAGGTGGCCACGTAGCCGCCACCGGGCATCGGGTTGCCGCGGATTTCAACGATGGTGTTGTCCGGGAAGATCCGCTCGGACAGATGCGGAGTGCCGCGCCGCATGTGTACCACCCGCCGTTGCAACGCCTTGTCGCGCGAGTCGCCGGGGGTGTCGCCGATCTTCAACTGTCCCAACGCCCACGCCGTCAGGTTCGACACCGGCTGTCCGACCTGCAGCAGCTCCGGCGGGAACTTGAACAGCGCGGCATAACGGCTGTTCCAGGCCACCAGCTGCAACTGCGCATCGACCACGCTGATGCCCTGGCTCATGTTTTCCAGCGCGGCTTCCAGCAGGCGCTGGTTGAAGCGCAGCACCTGGGTGGCTTCGCCGACCGCGCGGGTAACGGCGTCCAGCGGTGCAGCGCCACCATCGCGGGCGGCCTCCACCAGCAGGCGTGCCATGCCCGCACCGACCACGGCGGTCAGCTCCCGCTCGATGGCGGTGACCCGCTCGTCATCCAGCATCTGCCCGGCATGCCCGTCCATCAGCTGGCGTGCGCGTTCCTGGCCGAGGAAGCGACCGGCCGTCTTGCGCAACGATGCTGCGGCCACCGCGTCGCGCTGCCGAGGCATCGATGGGCGCACCGCTCGCGACACCAGCACCACGGTCACCAGGTTGACCGCCAGGCTTGCGCCCATGCTGATGGCGATATGGCCCGGCTGCATGCGCAGCGAGAACATCGCCAGCCAGTGCAGCCCGTCTGGGCTGGCCGACGGCGGCGGGGCGGGGATCACCATCGGCAGCAGCACCAGCCACAGCCAGACCAGTGAGCCCAGCACGATGCCGGCGATGATGGCCAGGGAGGGCGTGCGCGGCCGGTACACCGCCAGCAGCACTGCCGGGGCCAGCTGCGAGAGCGCGGTGAACGACATCAGGCCGAAATCGCTGAGCGCTTCGGTACCGCTCATCGCGCGGCTGTACAGCCACGACATCAGGAACACGGCGAGGATGCCGGCGCGACGGAAGGCCAGCACGCGCGGTCGCAGATCGGCGGTGGTGACGCCGCCATCGACGCCGGCGAACAGCCGCGAGCCCACGCCGTGGTTGCCGAGCATGATCGACAGAGTCAGCCCGGACAGGATCATCATGCCGGTGGCCGCGCTCAGGCTGCCCAGGTAGGCCAGCAGCGCCAGCAGGTGGTGGCCGCGTTCCTGCGGAAGGGCCAGCACATACAGGTCGGGCGACACCGAAGATGGCAACTGCGCGGCACCGGCCAGTGCCATCGGCACCGATGGCAGGCCGATCAACAGCAGGTACACCGGGAACAGCCAGCGCGCTGTCTTCAGATCCGACGACTGCCGCAGTTCGACCACGCCCACGTGGAACTGGTGGGGCAGGGTGAACGCGGCCATCGCACCGAGCGCGACCATGGTCAGGTAATCCGGCACCACTGCCGGCGGCGGAAGGTGCGCCATCTTTTCAAGCAGCGGCGCGCCAGCCTTGTGCACCGACAGCGCGGCATACAGGCCGATGGCCAGCAGCGCGGTCAGCTTCAACAGCGATTCCACGCCCAGCGCGACTACGATACCGCGGTTGTGTTCGGTCGCCGACGCTTTGCGTGCGCCGAACAACGTGGTGAACGCCGCCATCGTCAGAGCGAACCAGAACGACATGTCCAGCTGCCAGCCAACGGGCGCGAACTGATCGCCGAGCAGGGCGGCAAGGCCCTGGCTGACCGCTTTCAGCTGCAGCGCGATGTAGGGAATGATGCCAAACAGCGCGACCAGGGTGATGGTGATGCCCAGCCCTTGGTCGGCACGCAGCCGTGCGACCACCAGATCGGCGATGGTGGCACTGTTGTGCTGCTTGGCCAGCCGCCCCAGCCGCACCAGGAACGGCAGGCCGAGGGCAAAAATGAGCGCCATGCCGATCAGTGTCGGCGGGATCGGGAAGCCCCACTGCACGCCCTGCGAGGCGGCGCCGTAGTACGTCCATGCCGTGCAGTGCACGCCCAGCGACAGCGCGTAGATGGCCGGCCAGATCTTCGACAGCCGATGCCCCTGGCGCTCTCCCCACAGGGCGACGCCGAACAGCAGCACGGTCCACGCGATGCAGGCGAACAGGACGATGGAGGGCGTCAACATCGCTCCAGTGTAGAGAGAACCGCGGCCGGCGGGCAGCCGGTTGGCGCTAGTCGGCGAGCACGATCAGCGACAGCTGTTCGGCGACCACGGCCACCTCACCGGCGGGGATGACTTCCACTGTCTTGTGCTGGGTCAGCAGCCATTGCCCGGGTCTGCGCGCTTCCAGTGACACCAGCTGCGAGCGCACCCGCACCTCGGAACCGCTGGGCACCGGCGCCAGGAAGCGGACCTTGTTCAAACCGTAGTTGAGTACGTGGGCGATGCCGGGAAAACCGGCCAGGGCCGCCACGTCGTCTTCGACGGTGAGCGAGAGCAGAAGGAAGCCGTGCGCGATGGTCTGCCCGCCCGGCAAGCCGGTCTGTGCGCGGGCGGGGTCGGTGTGGATCCAGTTGTGGTCACCGGTGGCGTCGGCGAAGGCATCGATGCGCAACTGCGCGATGCGCGTGCTGCCGCCCAGCCGCTCGCTTGCTGCCCATTGCCGCAGTGCCTGCAGGGCAGCAGGCAACTCATCCGTTGAAACGTCGGCAGTCATCGCACGCGCTCCAGCAATGCCAGGATCGCATCACGCGCCTCGGGCTCGGACAACATCGGGGCATGGCCCACCTCCGGCACTTCAACGAGGCGGGCGTTGGGCGAGGTGGCTGCCATCTGCCGCGCGACATCGGCAGGCAGGATGTCCGACAAAGCCCCGCGAACGACCAGCACCGGCACGCGTGCAGTCAGGCCACGCACCGCGCGCCATAGCACCGGGCGCAGCAGCCACAGCACCCACGGACGCGTGGTGCGGATCACCGCCGGGTCGTAGTCCAGTTCCAGCAGGCCATCGCTGCGCTGGCGGAAGGTGCGCACCGCCATCGCGCGCCAGTCGTCGGTGGTAAAGCGCGGGAACGCGGCCTTGCCGATGGATTCCACATACGTCGTGGCCTGTGCCAGGTCCATCGGTGGTACGGGCTTGCCGGCGTACTTGCCGATCCGCGCCAGGGCTTCGCGCGGTACCTTGGGGCCGGCATCGTTCAGAACTGCCGCGGCGATCAGCCCGGGCGCACGCGAGGCCAGGGTGATGGTGACCAGCACCCCCAGCGAGGTGCCGACGAATACCGCCTTGTCGATGTTCTGCGACCGCAGCAGCGCCACCATGTCGTCGGCATAGGTGCGCGGGTTGTAGCTGGACGGGTCCGATGCGCGTTCCGAACCTGCGCGTCCTCGCAGGTCAACCGCGATCACCCGCCAACCCGCAGCAGTCAGCGATGCGGCCAGCGCATCGAAGTCGGCGCCATTGCGGGTCAGGCCGGGGATGCAGACCACGGTGCCGCGCGCCGGCTGTGCGCCTGCAGGAGCATGGTCACGCGCATGCAGGCGCAGGCCATCGTCACTTTTCCAGTACAGATCATCGTAAGACGGTGTCATGCAGAAGCTTCCTAGAAATCGTAACGGACGCTGAGGCTATATTGGCGCGGCGGCCCATAGAAGCCAATCAGCGTGCCGACCGCCGGAATGTTGTAACCGGTGGTGCGGTATTCCTTGTCG
>NZ_JBFRFE010000352.1:0-4462 GCF_052114665.1 Stenotrophomonas sp. 2YAF22
CAGCGATACCCGCGCTGGCGTCTCCTTGCGTTCGTCGATGCGCCAGCTGCCGAACATCATCAGGTGGATGCGCAGACTGACGTGGCTGAACTCCAGCAGGAAATGCTTGCCCCAGCTGCGCACGGCCCGCACCCGGCGTCCCTCCAGGCAGGCCAGGTCGAGCGTGCTGTTGCCACTGACGCCACGGACGGTCTTTCCCTTGAACCTGGCGGCGGCCTCGCGCAGCAGCACGATGGAAGGACCTTCAGGCATTGGCGTGCTCCAGCATGGACTGCAGTTGCAGTGCATTGGGCACGGCGTGGCCATGCGCCGTGTTGTCAAGGATGATCCACGCCTCCCCCGCCTGGGCCGCCTGTATCGCGGCGGCCGCCAGACTGCATAGCTGCGGTTGCTGGTAGGCGCTGTAGTACATGCGCGGCTGCCCGTGCCACCGCCAGTAGCTCCAGTGCCTGGCTCCACCCGGCTGATCAGCCCCTGCAACCCGGGCGGGGTCGGCCGCGACCCGGGCAATGCCGTGGTCATCCAGCAGCGCGTCGGCCTTGTCGTCGAACCAGCTCGGGTGGCGTGGTTCGCAGGCGACCCGCATGGCGCTGCGCCGGCGCACCGCCCGGAAGAAGGCCGAGGCCGTGCGGCCATCGTAGGCCAGACTCGGCGGCAGCTGCAGCAACAGGGCGCCCAGCCGATCCCCCAGATGCCCCACCTCATGCAGGAACGTGTCGAGCAACGGCGCAGCACCGCGCAGGCGCGCGTCATGGGAAATGGCCTGCGGCATCTTCACCGAGAAACGGAAACCGTGCGGCACGCTGGCCGCCCAGCGCGCATACGTGGCGGGCTGATGTGGTCTGTAGAACGACGAATTGATCTCCACGATCGGAAAGCGCGACGCATAGCGCTGCAGCGCACTGTCTCCCGCAGCGAACGCGTGGGCGATGTCCGTGGGCAGCGACCACCCTGCGCAGCCCACGGCGACCGGGTGGCCCGGTCGCGGATGACGGAGTTCACGTGCCATGGCGCTACGGTGGCGACAGGCCCGTAGCAACATGGTGAACACACGTTGGCTGCGGCGTGAAGCCTGTGCCGCCGGGCGTGGCGGGCCTGCAGCCGGCCGGTTGCCGTGTATCGGCCATCGCTGCTCAGAGGCTGGCGTTGACCATGGCGCCTGCCGGTTGCTGTGGCATCGGCATGGAATGTCCGTTGCGCGGTGCAACGCGTTCGTGGGTGGCGGCCAGGACCTGGTTCACCCGATGGAGCGTGCCACGGCCACCGGGCTCGATACCGATGATGTAGACGAAGCGGCCGTCACAGCGCGACTGCGCCGATTCAAGCCCCTCGGCTTCAGAAATCACGCGCTTCAGTGCCTTCTCCCAGGCCCTGCCGGGGGGCGATGCCAGTTCCACCACGACTGCGGTTTCCCCGCAGTCCAGCGGCATCACTTCCACGCGCAGAATGCGCGGCGCCCTGGTGGTCTCGGTGCTACCCATTTCCAGTCCTCCTCGGCCAATGACGGCGGAAGTATCCACGTCCGGCGCCAAGGCGCCGTCAAGAAGGGATGGCCGTTGCGTGCAGGTCGATCCCTGCCTGCTTCCCCGCGTGAGCCGTTGATCTCAAGGCCTGGCCGGATGCTGGTTACCTTCTTCAACTCTCGGCGGCGCCGCCGCGGGAGCACTGACAAATTCATAGCGTGAGAGCAACCAGGCATGATCGGCTGCCAAGGCAGCTCGCGCCCGTGCCTCCTGATCGACGACGCTGACCAGATTGCCGGTTGTCCGCAACAGTGTTTCGTTGTCCAGGCGGAAGGGTGAAACGTCGCCGACGTAGATGTCACCGATGTAATTGAGCTTGCCTGCCTCGATCGTGAAGCTGACCGCCTGGGGCTCGGCAATGGCGACGCCCTGCTGCCCGATGCCAACCCAGCCGATGTAGTAGCGGCCAGCCTTGACGGGGCGGGTCTTCAGGCCCTTTGCGCAGGTGGCTACGGAATCGAACCTGTACGGACCCCAGAAGCCGGTCGACGCGTTTCCGGACAGGTAGAGCTGCACGAAGTTGATCTGATCTGCGCAGGTGACCGAAGTGACCAGGATGCCTTCGTCCGGCTTGAGTTTCTTCGATTCCTTGATGTTTTCCACGCCCGCGCTCGCCGCTGTCGACAGCATCAACAGCGCTACCATTGCAATCGTTCGCTTCATCTGTCCGGTTCCATTGAAATGCCGGGCGACATGCAGGTTCTACCGCATCTGCAGAGGCGCCGCGAGGTAGACGTTGCAGTTCTCGCCGAGGTTCTCAGCTCTTCTTCAAGCGCGTCGGTGGACGGTGCGCCCGGCGCAGGAACGGCCAACTGGCGTTGGAAGGGATATCGCGCAAGCAGCTGTTCGTGAGCAGCGCGCAGAGTGTTGCGGCCGCGATGGAAGTCCATTTCATCTGGGAATGCCCTTTTTCCGGCGAGCATAGCGCCAGCGCGACGCGGCCGCTACGGGCATCGCGTTGCCCGGCCGTGATGCGTCACGTCAATCGTCGGCACGCGCCCTGCGGACAGCTATCAACCGGGCAACGGCCACGCCACTAACAGGTCTTCCTTTCATGCATGGGCACTCGGATCTGACAGGAGCCCAGTGCTTGCGCGCAGTCACACCTTCGCACTTTGGTCGTTGACCTGTTGACGCCAAAAAATGACGCTAACGACACCGCGACAGCTTTCCTGACGCCAGTGCGCGGTCGAGATCCCAGGCAGTACCGGCTACGGCCGGGACGCATCCCCAACACCTGTCACCGCATCGTCCTTCACACGGAAAGGCCTGGCCTGCCGTGGTGGACGGCTGCGCCTTGCCCATATCCATGGAGATCCGCAATGCGCCTTGCCACGTTCTTCCTTGCCCTTGTTTTCAGCACTTTTGCCGGGGCTGCGCATGCCCAGGTTGTGACCCTCAACAAGGGTGGGTTCGTATTGACCTATGACTGCAGCATCCACAGCGCGACACGGTACGAATACACGTTGGTGGCTGACACCGGCTCGGCGGCCCGCCCGTCCAGCTTCTACAAGGACCCGGACCTGCCGGCAGGCTGCCTCGGCCAGGCCAGCACCGCCTCGTATGCCAGCGTGCGGTCCGGCTATGACCGGGGACATCTGGTGACGTCCAATCACATGGACTACGACGCCACCTACATCCGTCGCGCCAACTACATGACAAACATCGTGCCGCAGGTTTCCAGCTTCAATCAGGGCGCCTGGGTCAAGGCCGAGAACGTGGCCGAATGCTATAGGGACATCGCTCCGGTAGACGTCTATGGTGGCGTTGTCTACGGCGATGCGTCCAATGACTATTTCCTGGCCAGCCATGGTATTCCGACCCCGGAATTCTTCTGGAAGACGATCATCACCAAGGATCCAAACACCGGGACCGCCAAGGCCATCAGCTGGATCATTCCCAATGAAGCGGGACTGGGTGGCCTGGATAGCTATCTGGTCACCATCGCGGATCTGGAAGAGCTGCTGGGCGCCAGCTACGTGGCCATCAATGCACCGGCGTCGCTGAAGAACATGCTGCCCAGTGCCAGCTGGCCGCTGCCGAGCGAATGTGATCTGAGCTGAGCGCCGGATGGCCCGGCAGAGCCTTCTCCGCCGGGCCTGCGCTGCGTGAGGACCCTGCCTGATCTGACTCCGCACCCCGCGTCAGGGTGCGACGCCGGCGCGAGCGGCATCCGGCCTGCGGCGGTAATGCAACGCAAACAGATACAACCCGGTGAACAGCTGCAGGAACAACGGCGGCAGCGGCGAGTAGGTCAGCCAGTCCGGTGGTTCGCCCTGCCCCATCCAGCGCGCCACGAAGTTGGCTATCACTGTCAGGGTGAAGACGATAGACGTCCAGCGGTGCACGGGACGCGCCCAGCTGCCGGCCCTCACTGCGGCGTCCTCGCGACAGTCTTCGCAGGGCGCTCGATCATCTTCCAGCCATTGCCGGACGGATCACGGAATCCGGCATCCACTGCACCATAGCGCTCCACCGGCTCCTGGGTGAATTCCACCCCACGTGCCAGCAGCCGCTCGTAGCTGGCGCGGCAATCGTCCACCGCCAGCACCAGCGGCGGCATCGCACCCTTGGCCACCATCTGCTGCAGGGTCAGCGCAGTGGCCGCATCGTGTACCGGCGGCCCCGGTTTGAACAGGCCGAGCTGGAAACCACCCTCGCCGCCCGAATGCACCGTGAGCCAGCGATAGTCGCCGTTGCCGACATCGGTATGCACCTGGAAGCCGAGTGTGTTGACGTAAAAATCGAGTGCCGCATCCTGGTCGTGCACATACAGGCCGACCACATTCACCATGCCAGTCATAGGATCCTCCCTCAGGTGGGATCTACGCTAACAAGGCCGGTGCGGCGGCGCTTCTCCAAAACTGCGATCTTCAGGTCCGGGCGCCGTGCGGCACGCGCATGGCACTCCGGCACCGGGCCCTGCGCCGGGGCATCGG
>NZ_JBFRFE010000353.1:0-4460 GCF_052114665.1 Stenotrophomonas sp. 2YAF22
GCTGCGGCGACCGGCCTGGTCGCATGGCTGCCGCCGGGGCCCTGGCAGAAAGCCCTGGTGCCGAGCCTGATCGCGTTCGTCCCGTTGTGGATGCTGGCCGCGCTGTGGGCCTTCAGTTTCCGCAGCCCGTTGCGCGCCTGGCTGACCCTGGCCGGTTGCGCGGCCCTTGGCTTCGCCGTACTCGGCCTGCTGCGCCTGGCCGGCGCAGTGCAATGAGATCGACCGCATGAAATTCAGTTCACAGACCTTGCGCACGTTCACCACCCTGCACACCTGGGTCGGCCTGGTCGCCGGCTTCGGGCTGTTCGTGGCGTTCTATGCCGGCGCACTGACCCTGTTCCACCACGACCTCCCGCTGTGGCAGACGCCTGGCGCGGCAACCGCATTGCCGGCCGGCCTGGATGACGCCCAGTACCTGCTCGACGATGTTCTGGCCACGCATGCGGAAGCGCGTCGCCACGTCGGCATGACCTTCCCGGGCGCCGATCATCCCCAGCCGCTGGCCTACTGGCAGGCCGAAGATGGCAGCTGGCGCTATGCATGGCCGGGACAGACCGGCGGCAGTCCGACGCCACCGCAGACCGGGCTGGCCGAACTGGTCAACGAACTGCATTACAGCCTGGGCCTGCCGGTGGCCGGGATCTACGTGATGGGCATCGTCAGCCTGCTGTACGGCATGGCCCTGCTCAGCGGGCTGGTGATCCACCTGCCCAAGCTGCTGGGCGATCTGTTCGCGCTGCGCCCGGGCCGCAATCTCAAGCAGCAGTGGCAGGACGCGCACAACGTGATCGGCGTGCTCAGCCTGCCGTTCCACCTGATGTTCGCGGTGACCGGCGCCCTGCTCTGCCTGGTGTTCATGCAGATGGCGGTACTCGATCCCCTGATCTACGACGGCAAGGCGCTGCAGGCGGTACCGACGGCGATGGATACCGCGCCGCTGCGCGAAGCCAGTGGCATCCCTGCCGCGCCGGGCAGCCTGCGCGAACTGCACGCACGGGCGCTGGAAGTGGCCCGCGCGCAGGGTGTGGCAAATTTCGAACCGGCCTACCTGAAACTGGCCAATGGCGGTGATGCCAACGCGACCATCGAAATCACCGGCGAGGCCAGCGGCACGCTTGGCCCGCTCGGCGCCGTCGCGCTGGATGTCGAAAGCGGCCGCGTGCTGGCCAGCCAGCTGCCCGGTCAACGCGATGCCAACCACGCCACGCTCAGTGCCGCCTATGCCCTCCATTTCGGCGAATTCGGCAACGGCGTGGTGGTCTGGCTGTACTTCCTGCTGGGCCTCGGCGGCGCCTTCCTGTTCTATTCGGGCAACCTGCTGTGGATCGAGTCGCGTCGCAAGCGCCGTCAGCCGCAGCAGTCGCGCGCGGCCGTCAACATGGCGCGGGCCACGGTGGGCGTCTGCATCGGCCTGTGCGTGGCGATCTCGGTGGCCTTCGTGGCCGCGCTGGTGCTGGAGCGGGTAGCGCCTGCCCAGGTCGACCACGGCATCCGCTGGGCCTGCTTCATGACCTGGGCGGCGTGTGCGCTGTGGGCAGCCCTGCGCCGCCCGGCACAGGCAGCGCGCGAACTGCTGTGGGCTGCGGCGATCAGCACCGCGCTGGTGCCGGTGGCGCACGGCGCCCTCAACGGTGACTGGCTGTGGTTGGCCGCCGCACGCGGCCACTGGCCGTTGTTCTGGATCGATGCGATGGCACTGGCGATGGCCTTTGGCTTTGCCCGTCTGGCGTATGCGAGCCAGCGGCGGGCCCGCAACGGTGACCCCAACAGCGTGTGGGCGAACTGACCAAGCATGCTCGCAGCACGCGGGTTTACATGGGTTCCACGTAGCGGGCCACTTCGATCAGATTCCCATCCGGATCACGGAAGTACACCGACTCGATTGGCCCAAGCGCTCCGGTACGCGGCACCGGTCCTTCTTCAATCGTTACCTGCTGGGCCTGCAGGTGGGCCAGCACCGCCTGTACGCCCAGCTGGGTGATCAGGCACAGATCGGCGCTGCCACGGGTCGGCAGCAGCGCGTGGGGCTGCAACGGCGCGCTGGCCGGGTGCAGGTTGATCTTCTGCTGGCCGAACTGCAGGGCGACGCGGCCGGCGCCGAAGCGCACGACGTCCATGCCCAGCACGCGCTGGTAGAAGTCGCAGCTGCGGTCGATGTCGGCAACGGTAAGAACCAAGTGGTCCAGGCGGTCGATGATGATCATGCACGCAGCTTAGCGCTGCGTGCGTGGCGCCGATGTGCGGTTTCGGGCCACAGCGTTTGCCCGTCACCGCCGGACCGGCCCCCGACCGGAAATGTTGAACCGGTCAGTCGCCGACGCGGGCCTTCTGCCATGGAGCGAGCATGGCGTTGAGCAGGCTGGCCTGCTCATCGTCACCGGTCAGCTCCCACATGAAGACACCGGCCAGGCCCTGCTCGCGCGCGAACTGCGCACGCAGGCCGATGGAGCGCGGATCCTCGTAGCTGATGAAGATCTTCTGCGCCGGGTTGTACAGCCACGGGCTCTGCGCCTGCGGCTGCCAATGCTTCGTCCAACCCGGCTGGTCGAGATAGCGCGCCTTGATCACCCGCCAGTCACCGGCATCGGCCGGCGCGCTGTAGGCCTGGTACAGGCCGTCCGCCGACTCGCCGGTGACCTTGAAGCCGCGCCCGTAGAACGGCACGCCCAGCACCAGCTTGCCCGCCGGCACGCCATGCTCGCGGTAGTACTGCACGGCACCGGCCACGTTGTTCCAGCGCCGCAGCTCCGGCGCCAGCGGGTCGGCTGGCACTTCATGCAGGGGGGCATTGAAGGTCGACACCGACGAGAAGCCGGTGCCCATGTCGTAGCTCATCAGGTTGATGAAATCGAACACCTTGGCCAACGCGGGCAGATCGTAGCTGGCGGCGGGGTCGTAGGGCCCATCGGTCTGCAGACGGCCAGCGGCCAGCGCGGCGGTCAGCAGCATCGGCTGCCCCGCCTTTCTGCCGCGGGCATCCAGCGCCAGCCGGAAGGCCTGCGCAAGCTTGGTCAGGTTGGCACGGTCCTGCGGGCGGTGCTCCAGCTCCTTCGGGCCACCGCTGACCGGGAACTCCCAGTCGATGTCCACGCCATCGAAGCTGCCGGCATGACGCTCGAAGAACAACGCCATGCACGAATCAACCAGGCGCCTGCGGCTGGCATCGGTCAGCGCAGCGTCGGAGAATCCGCCCGCGCCCCAGCCCCCGATCGAAATCAACGTGCGCAGATGCGGATGCCTGCGCTTGAGCTCGGCCAACGCGGCGAAGTTGGCTGGCGCCTCGGCACCGATCGCACAGCGTCCGTCCTCGATGGTGGAAAACGCATAGAACAGATGGGTGAGTCGTTCGGCCGGGATGCTCGATACCGGATAGCGCTCGGCGGAACCGCCGGGATAGTACGCACCGAAGATCGGCGGTTGCGCCGGTTGCGCCTGCGCGGCAATGGGCAGCGTGCCGGCGATCAGCACTGCAAGTACAGCCAAGGTCTGGCGGAACATGGAAACTCCCGGGTCGAAGGCGCCGCCACGTTAGCAAACAGATCGGCCCGTGGTGCGGATGTCCGTGCATGTCGTCCGCTGGACAGTGGTGTGCCGCTGGAAGCTGACACGGTCGTGGCTGCACAACGTCGAAAGCACTTCGCTGCAGGACAACACACGACCCGCCTGAGCTAAGGTGGCGCTGGATCTTCACTGGCACACGGACATGACCGCAGACCACGACGCAGACGGCGAACTGCTGGACGACGAAACCCTCGAAAGGCTGCAGGCGCTGGAGGCCCGCGCCTATGCGGCCTTTGATGCGGGCGACCTTGCTGACGCAGCAATCCTGTTCGGCCAGCTCGTCGAATGGACACCCGACATCCCCCACCTGCACTACATGCGCGGGCTGGCACACAAGTACCTGCGCGAGTGGGCGTTGTCGCTGCAGGACAACCTCCGCTCCGAGCAGCTGCGCGATGAAGTCGATGAGGCGACCGCGTGGAATGCGGGAATTGCCGCCACCGGCGCCGGCGACTGGGCCGAGGCACGCCGGCAATGGAGCCGCTGCGGCATCACCCTCCCCGAGGGCGAAGGCCCGATCAACGGCAATTTCGGCATTGCCTGCGTTCGTCTGAATCCCTGGTCCAGCGGCGAGACCGTGTACATGCGCCGGTTGGATCCGGTACGTGCACGGGTGGAGAACGTACCACTGCCTGAGAGTGGGTTCCGCTTCGGCGACATCGTGCTGCATGACGGCGCATCCACCGGGCACCGGACCTACGGCGAGCGCGAAGTACCGGTGTTCAATGCCATGCAGCGCCTGCAGCAGTCGGACATGGCGACCCATGCCGTGTTCGTGCAGTGCGAAGGGCCGGAGGACATTGCCGCGCTGCGCGCAATGACGTTGCCCGGCATCGGCCTGGTCGAAGACTGGACCCATTCGGTACGTCACCTGTGCCTGCGCTGCAGCTATGGCACAC
>NZ_JBFRFE010000354.1:0-4455 GCF_052114665.1 Stenotrophomonas sp. 2YAF22
ACCTGGGCAGCATGCTGGGCCTGTGGCTGACTGCAGGCAAGGTGTGGAGCAAGGTGGCGAGCTGATCGGGCTGCCCCGCCGGGCAGCGTGCACTCCGCGGTGACGACCTGCGTGGCAGCCTGCTCCAGTTCGCCACCGACTTCCTGGAGCACTTCAACCAGCCCCACGTCGGTCAGGCCTGCCGCCTGATCGCCGCCGATGCAGCACAGTTTCCCGAAGAGGCGCGTACGCTGTACCGGCATGGCGCCGGCGCGTTGACGCTTCATCTTGCTGAATGGATTGAAACCGTTTGCAGTCGCGGTCTGCTGCGGCATGACGACCCGCACTTCATGGCCGAACTGCTGCTGAGCATGATCGCCGGTCAGGATTTCGACAAACAGCGCTTCCATACCCCCCATCGTGATGACGCAGCGTTGCGTCGGCGCTGGGCAGAGTTCTCCGTCGATGGCTTCCTGCGCGCGTTCGCGCCGCAGCCCTCGCCGGCCCCGTCTTCAAACCAACCCCGGAGTTCCTCCTGATGACCGCCCCACTCCGCACCCTTGCCTTGACGTGCGCCGTTGCTGTCGCCGTAGCTGCCTGCAAGAAGCCGGAACAGCCGACGCCCCCACCGCCGGAGGTGGGCGTGATCGACGCCAAGCCGCAGACCTTGCCGCTGCAGCGCGAGCTGGTCGGTCGCCTGTCGCCTTTCCGCAGCGCCGATGTGCGCGCCCGCGTGCCCGGCGTGCTGCTCAAGCGCGTCTATCAGGAAGGCAGCGAGGTCAAGCAGGGCCAGACTCTGTTCCTGATCGACCCGGCGCCCCTGCGCGCCTCGCTCAACGCCTCCGAGGCCCAGCTGGCTTCGGCCCGCGCGACCTACGCCAACGCCAAGGTCGCCGCTGACCGTGCCCGTTCGCTGGCGCCGCAGAAGTTCGTGTCCAAGGCCGACCTGGACAACGCCGAGTCGGCCGAGCGCACCGCGCTGGCTGCGGTCAAGCAGGCCGAAGCCACCGTCACGTCCTCGCGCATCAGCCTGGGCTACACCGAAGTCACCGCCCCGATCAGTGGCGTGGCCAACAAGCAGCAGGTCACCGAAGGCGCGCTGGTGGGCCAGGGCGATGTGACCCTGTTGACCACCGTGGACCAGCTCGACCCGCTGTACGTGAACTTCTCGCTGAGCGTGGATGAACTGACCCAGCTGCGTGCGCAGCAGGCCAAGGGCACCTTGGCCCTGTCCGGCGACGGCAAGGCCACGGTCAACGTCAAGCTGGCCGACGGCAGCACCTACAGCGAGCCGGGCACGCTGGACTTCTCCTCGACCACGGTCGACCCGGCCACCGGCGCGGTGTCGCTGCGCGCGGTGCTGCCGAACCCGCAGAAGATCCTGCTGCCGGGCGCCTTCGTCAGCTTCCAGGCCAACCTGGGCGAGCGCAACAACGCCTATCTGGTGCCGCAGCAGGCCCTGCTGCGTGACACCACCGGCGGCTATGTGATGGTGGTGGGCGCAGACGGCAAGGTCGTCCGCAAGAACGTCAAGACCGACGGCGCGCAGAACGGCAACTGGCTGGTCAGCGAGGGCCTGGCTGCCGGTGACAAGGTGGTCGTCGCCGGCGTGCAGAAGGTCAAGGAGGGTACGCCGGCCACGGCCAAGCCGTGGACCCCGGGCCAGGACGCCAACGGCAAGCCTGCCGCCGGCGGTGCTGCTCCGGGTGCGCCTGCCGCAGCTCCGGCCGACGCCAAGGCACCGGCCAAGGCTGACCAGGCCGACAAGGCCGAGCCGGCCGCCACCGAATCGAACAAGCAGTAACGGGACATTCCGTCATGCCTAAATTTTTCATCGAACATCCAGTCTTCGCCTGGGTGGTGGCGATCCTGATCTCGCTCAGCGGCGTGATCGCGATCCTCAACCTCGGCGTGGAGTCCTACCCCAACATCGCCCCGCCGCAGGTGACCGTCTCGGCCACCTACCCGGGCGCAAGTGCGGATACCACGGAGAAATCGGTCACCCAGGTGATCGAGCAGCAGCTGACCGGTATCGATCACCTGCTGTACTTCAGCTCCTCGTCCGCGTCCAACGGCCGCGCCTCGATCACCCTGACCTTCGAGACCGGTACCGATCCGGATATCGCCCAGGTGCAGGTGCAGAACAAGGTCTCGCTGGCCACGCCGCGACTGCCTTCGGAAGTCACCCAGCAGGGCGTGGTGGTGGCCAAGGCCAACGCTGGCTTCCTGATGGTGGTGGCCCTGCAGTCCGATACGCCGACCATCAACCGTGACGCACTGAACGACATCGTCGGTTCGCGCGTGCTCGACCAGGTCTCGCGCATCCCCGGCGTCGGCAGCACCCAGCAGTTCGGTTCCGAGTACGCCATGAACATCTGGCTCAACCCGGAAAAGATGCAGGGCTATGGTCTGTCGGCCAGCCAGGTGCTGGCGGCGGTACGCGCGCAGAACGTGCAGTTCGCCGCCGGCGCGCTGGGCTCCGACCCGTCGCCGGAAGGCCAGCACTTCACCGCCACGGTGTCGGCCGAAGGCCGCTTCAGCTCGCCGCAGGAGTTCGAGAACATCATCCTGCGCGCCAATGCCGATGGCTCGCGCGTACTGCTGAAGGACATCGCCCGCGTTGCCTTCGGTGCCAACAACTACGGCTTTGATACCCAGTACAACGGCAAGCCCACCGGTGCCTTCGCCATCCAGCTGCTGCCGGGCGCCAACGCCCTGAACGTGGCCGAAGCCGTGCGCGGCAAGATGGACGAGCTGCAGCCCAGCTTCCCGGCCGGCGTCACCTGGTTCTCGCCGTATGACAGCACCACCTTCGTCAAGATCTCGATCCAGGAAGTGGTCAAGACCCTGTTCGAAGCGGTGTTGCTGGTGTTCCTGGTGATGCTGATCTTCCTGCAGAACTTCCGCGCCACCCTGATCCCCACGCTGGTGATCCCGGTAGCGCTGCTGGGTACGTTCCTGGGCATGTGGATGATCGGCTTCACGATCAACCAGCTGACCCTGTTCGCGATGGTGCTGGCAATCGGCATCGTGGTCGATGACGCGATCGTGGTGATCGAGAACGTCGAACGCATCATGACCGAGGAAGGCCTCGCGCCGAAGCCCGCCACGCAGAAAGCGATGACCCAGATCACCGGCGCGGTGGTGGCCATCACCGTCGTACTGGCGGCGGTGTTCATCCCCTCGGCCCTGCAGGGCGGTGCGGCCGGTGAGATCTACAAGCAGTTCGCCCTGACCATCGCCATCTCGATGGCGTTCTCGGCGTTCCTGGCACTGGGCTTCACCCCGGCGCTGTGCGCGACGTTCCTCAAGCCGACGCACAACGACAACCCGAACATCATCTACCGCACCTTCAACAAGTACTACGACAAGATCAGCCACACCTATGTGGGCCACATCACCTCCGCGGTGCGCCATGCACCGCGCTGGATGATCCTGTTCGTGGTGCTGACCGCGCTGTGCGGTTTCCTGTTCACCCGCATGCCGGGCAGCTTCCTGCCTGAGGAAGACCAGGGCTATGCACTGGCGATCGTGCAGTTGCCGCCGGGCTCGACCAAGAGCCAGACCAACGAAGCGTTCGCCCAGATGCGCGGCATCCTGGAAAAGCAGGATGGCTATGAAGGCATGCTGCAGGTGGCCGGCTTCAGCTTCGTCGGCTCCGGCGAGAACGTGGGCATGGGCTTCATCCGCCTGAAGCCGTGGGAAGAGCGCAAGTTCACTGCTCCGGAATTCATCCAGAACATGAACGGCGCGTTCTACGGCATCAAGGAAGCGCAGATCTTCGTGGTCAACCTGCCGACCGTGCAGGGCCTCGGCCAGTTCGGTGGCTTCGACATGTGGCTGCAGGACCGTAGTGGTGCCGGTTACGAGCAGCTGACCCAGGCCCGCAACATCCTGCTCGGCCAGGCCGCGCAGAAGCCGGACCACCTGGTGGGCGTGCGCCCGAACGGCCTGGAAAACGCCCCGCAGCTGCAGCTGCACGTGGACCGCGTGCAGGCGCAGTCGATGGGCATGTCGGTGTCGGACGTGTACAGCACCATCCAGCTGATGCTGGCCCCGGTGTACGTCAACGACTTCTTCTACGAAGGCCGCATCAAGCGCGTGACCATGCAGGCTGATGGTCCGTACCGCACCGGCCAGGAATCGCTGAAGAGCTTCTACAGCCCGTCCAGCCTGACCACCAATGCCGATGGCACCAACGCGATGATTCCGTTGAGCACGGTGGTCAAGTCCGAATGGGTCTCGGCACCGCCGTCGCTGAGCCGCTACAACGGCTACTCGGCGATCAACATCGTCGGCTCGCAGGCACCGGGCACCAGCTCGGGTGAAGCGATGCAGACCATGGAAGGCATCGTCAACGACGACCTGCCCGCGGGCTTCGGCTACGACTGGTCCGGCCTGTCCTACCAGGAAATCCTGGCAGGCAACGCCGCGACGCTGCTGCTGGTGCTGTCCATCGTGGTGGTGTTCCTGTGC
>NZ_JBFRFE010000355.1:0-4439 GCF_052114665.1 Stenotrophomonas sp. 2YAF22
CAGACCGTGCTGCGCGACCACCTTGAAGGGTCCGCGCTGGCGCAGGCGTTCTCCTGGATTGGCATGGCGTTGGCGCTGAGTCCGGCGATCGGGCTGGCGCTGGGCTCGCTGCTGGTCGCTGCCGATGGCTATGCAGGCGTGCAGGCCGGCCTGCTGCTGATCGCTGCATTGCTGATGCTCGGCTGCGTGACCGGGCTGCGTGAAAGCCGCCCCGCGCAGATCGCGCCCGTAGCGCTGCGGCCCCTGCTGCGGCAACTGCTGGGCGACCGCTGGATCTGGTCGCAGGCGCTGCTGGTCATGGCCTTCAACGTGGCCATGTACAGCTGGTACGCGCTGGGGCCGTTCGTGTTCGCACGCCTGCACTGGCCGGCCAGCTGGTTCGGCGCCAGCGGTGCGGTGCTGGCACTGGGTTCGGCGTTGGGCGCGTGGGCCAATGGCCGCCTGTTGCGTGCCGGCGTTCCTGCGTTGACGCGCATCCGCATCGCGGCATCGCTGGTACTGGCTGGTGGCGTACTGGCCGCGCTGCTGCGCGGGCAACCGGTCATCGTGATGGCGATGCTGCCGGTCGTGGCGGGATTCGGCCTGGCCATCCCCAACGTGCTCGGGCAGGCACTACGCGGCTATGCACATTGCCTGGGCAGTGCCGGCGCCCTGTTCGGCCTGCTCTACTACCTGCTGATCGGCGCGGCGATGGCCGTTGTCGGCGCACTGCAGATGCTGGCGCCATCCATCATCGCCTGTGCACTGCTGGCGCTGTGGTTGCTGCGTCCGCGGAGCGCGCTGGCCTAGGAATTGCTGCAAACGCCCTGCACTGTGCGCCACTGCCGGAAACCGCGTGGCAGCGCTGGCTATGGTGCGTGTTCTCCGCAACCACGCAGATGCCGATGATCAACATCACCGCAGAACAGGCCCGCGCAAACGCTGACGCCGCCATTCGACCGATCGAGCAGTACTACAGGGATCTGGACAAATCGATCCAGGTCGGCTCGGAAAACGGCCGCCGTTACATCGTGTTCGGCTTCAACAAGGCGCTGGCCAGCGAGCGCCTCGTCGACGGCGTCGTCGAGCAGCTGCTGGAGAACCGCTTCAGTGTCGAACGGCTGCCCAGCGACGCCGAGCAGCACTACATCCGCATCAGCTGGGAAGCCGGGGAGCCCTCCCGACTCAACGCCGGCTGATGGTGAACGCCGCGCCGTCCACACCCAGGTCCCAGCCCTTGCCGGTACCGGACAGGGCCAGCGAGATATCGCCCTTGGTCATCACCTGCGCGTTGCTGGACTTCACCGCACCGGCATGCGCGCCGACCGAGGCGTAGGTGCCCAGCAGCTCGCCGACGCTGCTGGCGCCGGTGAAGCTGCCACGGCCATCGGTGATCTTCGACTTGCCAACGGTCAGGCCGCCGCCCTTCAGCTGGATCCGCACCGGCATGCTGGAACCGTTGGTGCAGTGGATGGTGCCGTTGCCCGAGGCGGTCTTGTAGATCAGTGACCAGCCGGACAGGTTGTAGCGCAGCTGGCAGTCAAGGTTGCCACCGGCCTGCGCGGTCGGGGCCAGGGACGCTGCGGCGAGCGCCAGCAGCAGGGCAAACGGCTTGGTATTCATCGGCAGAACATCCACATCGGTCGGAATGTGGGCGAATCTAGCAGCGCGCGCGTGCACGTTGGATGCAGGCGCGCGCGGTGGGGCGGGAAGCGTTCAGCCGCCGTATCAGGCCTGCACATCCAGATGGAAGGCATCGGCATCGAGCATGGCCGGGAAGCGTGCACGATGCGAGGCCAGTGCTTCGGCGGAGATGGTGGTGGTCACCACCTGCTCGCGCTCGCGGATCTCCACCTGCGGCTGGCCGAGGAAGTCGATGACCGCGCTGTCGCCAGCGTAATGCAGCTGGTTGCCATCCACGCCTACGCGGTTGACCGCAGCGACGAAACACAGGTTCTCGATCGCGCGCGCGCGCAGCAGGGTCTTCCACGCGTAGGCGCGCGCGGAAGGCCAGTTGGCGACGAAGATCTGCAGGTCGAAGTCCAGTTGTTCGGCACGCTCGACGTTGTAGCGGTTGCGGCAGAACACCGGGAAACGCAGGTCGTAGCAGACCTGCGGATTGATCCGCCAGCCCTTCCATTCCACGCACAGGCGGTCGCGGCCGGCGGCATAGCGCTCGTGCTCGCCGCCGTAACGGAACAGGTGGCGCTTGTCGTAGTACTGCAGGCCACCATCGGGGGTGGCGAACAGCAGGCGGTTGTAGACGCCCTCGCCATCGCGCAGCTGCACGCTGCCGATCACTGCCGCATTCAAGGCTTTGGCCTGCGCGCGCACCCACGCCACGGTCGGGCCGTCCATGCCTTCGGCCTGGGCGATGGCTTCGTTTGAAAAGCCACTGGTGAAGGTTTCCGGCAGGATCACCAGATCGGTGGTCCCGGCCAGCGGCTCCAGCAGCGCACCGTAGTACTCACGGTTGCCCGCCGGGTCGTGCCAGCGGGTGTCGCCCTGGACGAGGGAAATGCGTAGGTCCTGCATGCTGTCTCCTCCGCTCACAGCAGGCGCAGGCGTTCGATCGCCGCGTCCAGGGTGGCCTCGTTCTTGGCGAAGCACAGGCGCACCAGGCGCTGACCGACCGGCGCGGTTTCGTAGAACGGCGACAGCGGAATGGCGGTGACGCCCTTCTCGATGGTCAGCCACTTCACGAACTCGTGGTCCGGCAGGTCACTGATGGCCGAATAGTCGACCAGCTGGAAGTAGCCGCCCGGCACCGGCAGCGCCTTCAGGCGGGTGCCGGCCAGCTGCTCGCGGAAGCGGTCGCGCTTGGCTTCATAGAACGCGCCCAGTTCGAGATGATGCTGCGGCTCGTCGCGGATCATCGCGGCGAAACCGTACTGCGCCGGGCCGAAGCTGGTGAAGGTGTTGTACTGGTGCACCTTGCGGAACTCGGCGGTCATCGCCGCTGGCGCCACCGCATAGCCGATCTTCCAGCCGGTGCAGTGATAGGTCTTGCCGAAGCTGGAGATGACGAAGGTGCGCTCGCGCAGTTCCGGGTAGCGCAGCGCCGATTCGTGGCGGCGGCCGTCGTAGATGATGTGCTCGTACACCTCATCGGAGATCAGGTAGATCTGCGTGCCGCGCAGCACATCGGCCAGCGCCTGCATGTCCGCTTCGTCCAGCATCGCGCCGGACGGGTTGTGCGGGGTGTTGACCATCAGCAGGCGGGTGCGCGGAGTGATCGCCGCACGTACGCGATCCCAGTCGAYGGCGAAGGTCTGCGGGTCCAGCGGCACATGCACTGCCGTGGCGCCAGCCAGTTCGATGGCCGGTTCGTAGCAGTCGTAGGCCGGGTCGAGCACGATCACTTCCTCACCGGCACGCACCACGGCGTGGATGGCGTTGAAGATCGCCTCGGTGGCTCCGCTGGTGACGGTGATCTCGGTGTCCGGATCGATCGTCGCGCCGTACAGGTCCAGCGACTTCTGCGCGATGGCCTGGCGCAGCGGTGCCACGCCGGTCATCGGCGGGTACTGGTTCAGGCCGGCGGCCATCGCCTTGGTGGTTTCGTCGATCAGGCGCTGCGGCGCGGAGAAATCCGGGAACCCCTGGCCGAGGTTGACCGCGCCGTGTTCGGCGGCGAGCTGGGACATCACGGTAAAGATCGTGGTACCGACCTTGGGCAGCTTGGTGTTCGGTTGCATCGGCCTGGGGGGATGGGGAGACAGACCCCTGAGTTTACGCAATCCGTGCTGATGTAGTGCCGGCCGCTGGCCGGCAACCTCGACCCGCCACACCGGCCCCTTGCAGAGCTGCCGGCCAGCGGCCAGCACTACCCGATGCGGTTTCACCGCTACAATTGCTGCCGCACTCCCGCATGAAGACTCCTGCGCCTTGAACACCCCTGCATTGCTGGCCGCCAGCGGCCTGAGCTTCTCCCGCAATGACGAGCCGGTGTTCGGCCCGCTGGACTTCCACGTGGATGCCGGCGAGGCGCTGCTGGTGCAGGGCGGCAACGGTGCCGGCAAGACCACGCTGCTGCGCGTGCTGTCGGGCCTGGCGCGCCCGGGCGCGGGCCAGGTGCTGATCGATGGCAGGCCGGCCAGCAACGCCGAGCGTGCGCGCTATGTTGCCTACCTCAGCCACCTGCCGGCACTGAAGCCGGACCTGGACACGCTGGAGAACCTGCATTTCCTGTGCGGCCTGCACGGCCGCCGCGCCCGGCAGATGCCGGGCAATGCGCTGGCCATCGTCGGACTGGCCGGCTACGAAGACACCCTGGTGCGGCACCTGTCGGCCGGACAGAAGCGGCGGCTGGCGCTGGCCCGCATCTGGTTGTCGCCGGCACCACTGTGGCTACTCGACGAACCCTATGCCAACCTCGACCTGGAAGGCATCAACCTCGTCAACCGGATGATTTCCGCACACCTGCGCAGCGGTGGCGCCGCTCTGGTCACTACTCATGG
>NZ_JBFRFE010000356.1:0-4438 GCF_052114665.1 Stenotrophomonas sp. 2YAF22
GGGTGCGCATCGCCGCCTGCGGCAGCTCGGCCGGGCGCGACGTCGCCAGCGGCGTCTTCTGCCAGTCCAGCGGCTCGCCGCGCTGTGTTTCGATGGCCTCGGCGCGGTTCTTTTCGCGGCCCGCTACCAGGCTGATCGCCAAGCCACTGGCGCCGGCACGACCGGTACGGCCGACACGATGCTGGTAGCTCTCCACATCGGTGGGCAGCTCGTAGTTGATCACCGCCGCCAGGTCTTCCACGTCCAGCCCGCGCGCGGCGACGTCGCTGGCAACCAGCACGTTGCAGCTGCGGTTGGCCAGGCGCAGCAGCACTTCCTCGCGGTCGCGCTGTTCCATGTCGCCATGCAGGGCGAGCGCGGAGAAGCCGAACTGCTGGAGCGAGTTGGCGACTTCGTCCACGTCCTTGCGGGTGTTGCAGAACACCACCGCCGATTCGGGCGTGTACTTAAGCAGCAGGCCAGCCAGCGCCTTCTGCCGATGCGCCGGCTCCACTTCGCAGAACACGTGGCGGATGGCCGGGGCCTGGTCGGCGCCATCCACCGTCACTTCAGCGGCATCGCGCAACAGGTCGCGGGCCATGGCGCGGATGGTGTCGGGGAAGGTGGCCGAGAACAGCAGGCTCTGGCGATCGCGATGGGTGCGGCCGGCGATCTCGCGGATCGGTTCCTCAAAGCCCATGTCGAGCATGCGGTCGGCTTCGTCCAGCACCAGCGTGCGCACTGCGCCCAGGTTCAGTGCGCGCTTGCGCGCCAGTTCCTGCACGCGGCCAGGCGTGCCGACCACCACGTGCGGATCATGGCTTTCCAGCGACGCCAGCTGCGGGCCCAGCGGCGTGCCGCCGGTCAGCAGCAGCAGCTTCAGGTTGGGGATGCCGGTGGCCAGCTTGCGGATCTGCTTGGCGACCTGGTCGGCCAGCTCGCGGGTCGGGCACAGTACCAGTGCCTGCACGCGGATCAGGCTGGGATCGATGGCCTGCAGCAGGCCGAGGCCGAACGCCGCCGTCTTGCCGCTGCCGGTCGGCGCCTGCGCGATCACATCGCGGCCATCCAGGATCGCGGGCAGGCTCTGCGCCTGCACGGGGGTGAGAGTGGTGTAGCCGAGGGCATCAAGGCCGGGCTGCAGGGCCGGGCTCAGCGGCAGGGTCGAGAAATCAGTCATGGCGCATTGTACCTGCGCGCGCGCCCGGTCCCGCCGTCGTTCACGATTGTGGGGGCGCCTGGTAGCGGCCGACCTTGGTCGGCACCTTGGCCGAACGTCTTCTCAGCCCAGCCCGATGGCCACCAGCCGCGCAGCCATGGCCTGCAACTGCTCCCGGCTGGCCGGTTTTCCAGCGACCCGGGGCTCCAGCAGCAGCTGGTGGAACCACGGGTTGGCGTGCCGCGTGTCGACGTCGAACGAGCAGGTCGCCTGCGCGCCCATCACCGCCTGAACGATCTCGACCAGCGTGTCTTCGGCTTCATCCACATTACCCGGCCCGTAACGGTCATCCAGCAATCGCAACGGGATAGGCAGCAGGGCGGGGGAGGCGGGCATGTCTCAAGTCTAACGATCCACGTTGGACATGCGCAGCAGGAGGCTCAGGCCGCGTCAACATGGAACTGGATCAGGCCGCAGTGCAGGCACTCGAACGTGTAGAAGCCGATATCTCCACCGGGTTCGTAGTCGCTGACCAGCTCCGACCAAAGTRCTTGGTCGGCGTCGTTGGCCGCGCACCATGCCGCGATGCTCGCTGCCGAGGCCTGACTCAGCTGTTCCATGGTGGCATCGCCCAGGAAGCGGCAGACATCACTGCAATGGGCCAGCCATTTTTCCCCTTGAAAGCTGACGTAGCCTGGCGTGCGCAGGGACAGCTCTTCCAAAGCGGTTACGGGCACGCCGTGGTCGACGTCCAGGCTGCAGGCAAATGCGATATTCAGTGCCGACGCTGCTCGGCCATCGGCAATGCACCAAGGGCAGATCTGCTCTGAATAATCTTCGCGCCCTGCGTGGATGGCATCGCGCAGGTACACGTATCCACGCGCTTGCTGGCAGACCCTGCAGGCAGCAGTGGACGACCCCACGTTGCCCGTCGCAACCGGGTCCGGGTGGTAGCGGAAGTTTGGAAAGTCATTGATGCTCATGGCGTCCATCCGGTGCAGCGCAGGGTACGGTCTTGTACGACCTGCGGATGGTCCCGGCAAGCTGGGAGGGTCGCTCAGCCAAGCACCGCCAGCACACCCTGGTGGATCGCCAGGCCGCCGAACAGCAGCCAGCCGAACAGGATCAGCGCCAGCAGCAGCGGCTTCAGGCCGGCCTGGCGCAGGGCCGAGACGTGGGTGGTCAGGCCCAGTGCGGCCATCGCCATCGCCAGCAGCACCGTATCCAGCTGCACCAGTCCTGCCTGCAGCCCGGCCGGCAGCAGGTGCAGCGAATTGAGGCCGGCAACCGCCACGAAACCGAACGCGAACCACGGCACCACGATCCGGGCCTTGCCACCGTCCGCCGTCGCCTTGCCGCCACGCGCCAGCCACAGCGACAGCGCGATCAGGAACGGTGCCAGCAACATCACCCGCACCATCTTGGTGATGACGGCGGTATCGGCGGCCGGCTCGCTTACCGCGCGTCCGGCAGCGACCACCTGTGCGACTTCGTGCACGGTCGCGCCGGTGAACAGGCCGTACTGCTGCGCGTCCATCGCCAGCCAGCCATGTGACTGCACCAGCGTGTACAGCGCGGGATACAGGAACATCGCCACCGTTCCAAACACCACCACCGTCGATACCGCTACCGTTACCTGCGCGGCGCGACCGCGCACCACGGGTTCGGCGGCCATGACGGCGGCCGCACCGCAGATGGCACTGCCGGCACCGATCAGCATGGCGGCCTCGCGCTCCATCTTGAACACGCGCACGCCCAACCAGCAGGCCAGGCCAAAGGTGCTCGCCACTACCAGCACGTCCATCAGCACGCCGGCGACGCCGACGTGGCCGATGTCCTGGAAGGTCAGCCGCAGGCCGTACAGCACGATGCCGGCGCGCAGCAGCCAATGCTTGGAGAAGCCGACGCCCGCCGCGCTGGCAGGGGTCAGCCGCGGGTAGAGCGTGTTGCCGACCACGATGCCAGCGACGATTGCCACCGTCAGTGCGCTCAGGCCATGCGCCTGCAGCCACGGCAGCTCGGCCAGGTACAGCGAGGCGGCCGCGACGAGGCCGACCAGCAGCAGGCCGGGCAGCCGCGGTTGCCAGCGCTGGCGCAGGGCGGGCGGGGACCAGGAGGAGAGAGCAGGGGCGTTCATGGCAGTGGAAGGGTCTGAAGAGGCCATGCCAGCGTGCGCTCGCCACATTGACCAGTAAAACGAATAATATTGGTGAAAATTACCTATCCAGTAGGTTGAATGTGCGCCTGACCCTCCGCCAGCTGCAGGTCTTCGTCGCCATCGCCGATCACGGCAGCACCACGGCTGCCGGTCAGGCCATCGCCCTCTCGCAATCGGCCAGCAGCGCCGCATTGCAGGAACTGGAGGCCCATTTCGGCACGCCGCTGTTCGACCGCATCGGCCGTCGTCTGGCGTTGAACGGCCACGGCCGGGCATTGCTGGAACCGGCGCGCGCGTTGCTGGTCAATGCCGCCGATCTGGAGCGGCAGTTGGCGGCGGGCGGTGACCCCGCCCAAGGTGCACCCCTGCGGCTGGTACTGGCGGCCAGCACCACCGTCGGCAACTACCTGCTGCCGCCGCGTATCGCCGAACTGCTGCGGCAGGCGCCGCAGGCCGAGGTCGACCTGCGCATCGACAACAGCGCAGGCGTGGTGGCGGCCGTTCAACGGTTGGACGTGGATGCAGGATTGATCGAAGGCCCATGCCATGAACGCGGACTGCAGGTTACGGCCTGGCAGCAGGATTCGCTGGTGATCGTGGCAGCCGCGGACGCGCCCCCGCGTTGGTCGCTGGATGAACTGCGCGCCGCCCGTTGGCTGCTGCGCGAACCCGGATCCGGCACCCGCGAGGCCGTCGAACAGGCGTTGCTGCCGCACCTGCGCGGCTTCGCGCAGACCCTGCAGCTGGGCAATACCGAAGCCATCAAGCAAGCCGCCATTGCCGGCCTCGGCCTGGCCTGCCTGTCCCGCCACGCCCTGGAAGAACCCTTGGCCCTCGGTCGACTGCGCATTCTGGAAACCCCGCTGCCCGCCCTGCAGCGCACCCTGTGGCTGGTACGCCACCCCGGCAAGCGATGGTTGCCGGGTTTGCAGGCGTTGTTGGGAGACGTGCAGTAGCAGGGATTCATTTTCCCCAGACGCGAATTCCACGAAGGGGTCAGAGCCCGTTGCGCAGCAACGGGATCCGACCCCGTGCCGACCAACGGTCGGCACCCACCAACAGCAGCGGAAATCTGTCGAAGGCGGGGTGGGTCCGGTTGCGGGGGTGTCCGCGGCATGGATGCCGCGGCCAAGCCCCCAAGG
>NZ_JBFRFE010000357.1:0-4434 GCF_052114665.1 Stenotrophomonas sp. 2YAF22
TGTTCATGAGGTTGCCGGCCAGCGGCCGGCACTACGCCCGCGCTTGCGGGCATCGTTCAAGGCGGGGTGGCGTGGCCTGCGCGATAATGGCGGCATGAGCATTCCAGAGCTTTCCCCCGAGCAGGCGCGGGCACGCGTGGCCCATGGTGCGGTGCTGATCGACGTGCGCGAGACGCATGAGCGGGCGGGCGGCATGGCCGAGGGCGCGCGTGGCGTGGCCAAGGATGAACTGCTGGACGACCCCGCCGCACACCTGCCTCTGCCGGAACAGGAAATCCTGCTGATCTGCCAGAGCGGCAAGCGCTCGGCCGATGCGGCGCAAGCGCTGCTGGATGCGGGCTATGCCAACGTAACCTCCGTTGCCGGCGGCACCGTGGCCTGGCGCGAGCTGGCGTTGCCGCTGGTGCAGCCACTGACCAGCGCCGCCGACCGCGATTTCTATGACCGCTATTCGCGCCACCTGCTGCTGCCGCAGGTGGGCGAGGCCGGCCAGCGCCGCCTGCAGCAGTCGCGGGTGCTGGTGCTGGGCGCGGGCGGCCTGGGCGCGCCGGCCGGGTTCTACCTGGCGGCCGCCGGGGTAGGGCACCTGCGTTTTGCCGACCACGACCGTGTCGAGCGCAGCAACCTGCACCGGCAGATCGTGCATACCGAGGCCAGCGTCGGCCAGCTGAAGGTTGATTCGGCACGTGAGCGGCTGCTGGCGTTGAACCCGTCCATCGAGGTCGAGGCCGTGCCCGAGCGGGTCACCTCGGAGAACGTGGACCGCCTGCTGCAGGACGTTGACGTGGTGCTGGATGGTTCGGACAACTTCCCGTTGCGCTACCTGCTCAACGACGCCTGCATCAAGCACGCCACGCCGATGGTCTACGCCGCCATCGAGCGTTTCGATGGCCAGGTGAGCGTGTTCGATGCCGGCCGCCAGCGTGGCGTGGCGCCGTGCTACCGCTGCCTGTTCCCGGAGCCGCCGCCGCCGGAATTCGCGCCCAACTGTTCCGAGGCCGGCGTGCTGGGCGTGCTGCCCGGCCTGGCAGGTGTGCTGCAGGCCACCGAGGTGCTGAAGCTGCTGCTCGGCATCGGCGAACCGTTGGTGGGCCGCCTGCTGCGCTTTGACGCGCTGGGCATGCGCTTCCGCGAGACCCGCATCAGCCCCGACCCGCAGTGCGCGGTGTGCGCGCCGGGCGTGCCGTTCCCGGGGTATATCGATTACGCCGCGTTCTGCCGGGGCGGGTGAACCGGTCGGCGCGTCATCCACGCATGGCGTGGATCTACTAATGCGTTGGTAGATCCACGCCATGTATGGATGGATGCGTCCGGTTTCGGGATGATGCCCAGGGCCACTCCCGCTATCGTTCCATCTCCAAGACAATAAAACGCAACACACGTGCTATYGCCGTCATCGGTGTTGCTCTATCGTTGAGGCCGATTTCGATTTCCGGGGAACCCACCGCATGGCGGTAGAAGCAGCGACCAGCGAGCTGGTCAAGGTCGTCGCCCTGTTGGGCGCAGCGGTGGTGATGGTGCCGCTGTTCCGTCGGCTCGGCCTGGGCTCGGTGCTGGGCTACTTCGCCGCCGGCCTGGCGATCGGCCCGTTCGGGCTGGGCTGGTTCTCCGACCCGCAGGCGATCCTGCATACCGCCGAACTCGGCGTGGTCATGTTCCTGTTCGTCATCGGCCTGGAAATGCGGCCCTCGCACCTGTGGAGCCTGCGCAAGGAAATCTTCGGGCTGGGCACGCTGCAGATCGTCACCTGCGCGCTGGTGCTGACCAGCATCGCCAAGCTGTTCGGGCTGCCGTGGCAGATCGCCTTCATCGGCGCCACCGGTTTCGTGCTGACTTCCACTGCGGTGGTGATGCAACTGCTGGCCGAGCGCGGCGACATCGCGCTGCCGTCGGGGCAGAAGATCGTCTCGATCCTGTTGTTCGAGGACCTGCTGATCGTGCCGTTGCTGGCGCTTGTCGCGTGGATGGCACCGGCTGCCGGCAGTGCCGATGGCGAGGGCTCACGCTGGATGTCGGTGGCGATCGGCGTGGGTGCCATCGTCGGCCTGGTGCTGGTGGGCCGCTTCCTGCTCAATCCGCTGTTCCGCGTGCTGGCCGAATCGAAGGCGCGCGAAGTGATGACCGCTGCCGCACTGCTGGTGGTGCTGGGCGCGGCGCTGCTGATGCAGCTGTCCGGGTTGTCGATGGCGATGGGCGCGTTCCTGGCCGGCGTGCTGCTGAGCGAATCGACCTTCCGCCACCAGATCGAAGCAGACATCGAACCGTTCCGCGGCATCCTGCTGGGCCTGTTCTTCCTCAGCGTGGGCATGGCGCTGGACCTGGGCGTGGTGGCCGGCAACTGGCCGATGATCCTCGGCCTGGTGGTCGCGCTGATGGCGGCCAAGGCGCTGTGCATCTACGTGGTGGCGCGCCTGATGGGCAGCGACCACGCGCAGGCACTGGACCGTGGCGTGCTGATGGYGCAGGGCGGCGAGTTCGCCTTCGTGCTGTTCTCGGCCGCAGCCAGTGCCGGGGTGATCAGCCTGGACATCAATGCCAACTTCACCGCCGTGGTGGTGCTGTCGATGGCGCTGACGCCGCTGGTGGTGCTGGTCTACAAGCGCGTGGCGCCCACGCCGACCGTCAGCCTGGAAGGCGTGGATACCGCCGATGGCCTGTCCGGCAGCGTGCTGCTGATCGGCTTCGGCCGCTTCGGCCAGGTGGCCAGCCAGTCGCTGCTGGCCCGCGACGTGGACGTGACCATCATCGACAACGATGTGGAGATGATCCACAACGCCGAGCGCTTCGGTTTCAAGATCTATTACGGCGACGGCACCCGCCTGGACGTACTGCATGCCTCCGGCGCGGGCAGTGCGCGGGCGATTGCGGTGTGCGTGAACAATGCCGAGGACGCCGACCGCATCGTCGAACTGGTGGCCCATCAGTTCCCGCAGGCCAAGCTGCTGGTGCGCTCGTTCGACCGCGAACATTCGCTGCGGCTGATCCATGCCGGCGTGGATTTCCAGATCCGCGAAACCTTCGAGTCGGCGCTGCTGTTCGGGCAGGCGGCACTGGTGGAGCTGGGCGCGGACGAAGACGATGCGCGCGAGATCGCCGAGCAGATCCGCGAGCGCGATGCCGAGCGCTTCGAGCTGGAAATGGCCGGTGGCAGCCTGAGGGCCGGCGCGCACATGGTGTTCGGCAGCGCGCTGCCGGGTGTGCCGACGCCGACGCCGTTTACCGCGCCCAAGCGCAAGGCGCGCACGCTCAATGCGGATGAAGTGCCGGAAGAAGAAGAGGAATGATCTGAAGCATGGTAGTGCCGGCCGCTGGCCGGCAACTGCACGGTGCTTCCTGCGCTCATGAGGTTGCCGGCCAGCGGCCGGCACTACCGACGTGCGTGCTTGGTCGATGGGGTCAGAGCCCTTTGCCTTTGGCAAAGGGATCCGACCCCGTCCGTGCCGGTGGGCGAGGGGGCGTGAATCGGGGACAATAGCGTCCCCGCCGCCCCACGCCCGCACCCGATGACCGACTCCGCCCCCCAGCTTCCTGCCCGCATCCTCGATGGCCGCCGTATCGCCGAGGACCTGCTCGACAGCCTGAAGGTGCGGGTCGATGCCCGTGTCGCCGCCGGTGGCAGCCGCCCTGGCCTGGCCGTGGTGCTGGTGGGGGGCGACCCGGCCTCGACCGTGTACGTGCGCAACAAGCGCCGCGCAGCCGAGAAGGTGGGCATCGAAGCCTATGACTACGACCTGCCGGCCGGCACCACCGAGGCCGAGCTGCTCGACCTGATCGACCAGCTCAACGCCGACCCGAAGATCAACGGCATCCTGATCCAGCTGCCGCTGCCGGGCATTCCCGATGCGCGCCGGTTGATCCAGCGCATCGACCCGCGCAAGGACGTGGATGGTTTCCATCCGGAAAACGTCGGCCACCTGGCCCTGCGCGAGTTCGGCCTGCGCCCGTGCACCCCGCGTGGCATCACCACGCTGCTGGGCCACACCGACCAGCCGGTGCGCGGCCGCAACGCCACCATCGTCGGCGTCAGCAACCACGTCGGCCGGCCGATGGGCCTGGAGCTGCTGATCGCCGGCTGTACCGTGACCAGCTGCCACAAGTTCACGCCCAAGGACGTGCTGGAACAGGCCGTGCGCAACGCCGACATCCTGGTGGTGGCGGTGGGCCGCCCGGGTATCGTGCCGGGCGAGTGGGTGAAGCCGGGTGCGGTGGTGATCGACGTGGGCATCAACCGCTTGGATGACGGCCGGTTGGTGGGCGATGTCGGGTTCGAGGCCGCAGCGCAGCGGGCGAGCTGGATCACCCCTGTGCCGGGTGGCGTGGGCCCGATGACCGTGGCCACGCTGATRCAGAACACGTTGGAAGCGGCGGAAGCTGGGGTTTGACGGTAGTGCCGGCCGCTGGCCGGCAACCCGGTATGCCATCCGAAGGTTCATG
>NZ_JBFRFE010000358.1:0-4427 GCF_052114665.1 Stenotrophomonas sp. 2YAF22
GCCTTCCAGCGCACCCTGCACCACGGTGCCCAGGCCGTTCAGGCCGGGATTGCCGTTCTGCGCCGGGCCGGAGGCGGTGGTTTCCAGGAACAGGTTTTCACCACGTGCCTGCAGGCCCGCCGGATTGACGAAGTCGGTAAGGGTCAATGCACCGACTTCCACCGATGCCGCGCCGTCGGCCATCTTCACGCTGATGGTGCCGTCGGTACCGATCGTCACCGACTGCGCGCCTTCGGGAATCTGGATGCCCGGCTGCACCGGGTAGCCGCTGTTGGTGACCAGCTCGCTGTCCTGGTTGATCTTGAACGAGCCGTCGCGGGTGTAGGCCGAGCTGCCGTCGGGCATCTGCACTTCGAAGAAACCGCGGCCGTTGACCATCACGTCAAGCGCGCGGCCGGTCTGCTGCTGGCTGCCCTGCTCGAAGTTCTTGGCGGTGGCCACCACGCGCACGCCGGTGCCGATCTGCAGGCCGGTGGGCAGCTGGGTCTGTGCCGAAGAGGAACCGCCGGGCTGGCGCACCTGCTGGTACAGCAGGTCCTCGAAGCTGGCGCGGTCCTGCTTGAAGCCGGTGGTGTTGGTATTGGCGAGGTTGTTGGAAACCACCGACATGCGCATCTGCTGCGCATCCAGTCCGGTTTTCGCGATCCACAATGCCTGGTTCATCTTCGGAGTCCTGTCTGGGTGAAGCCGGCCGCGCGGTGCGGCCCATGGGGTAGGGAGTGCAAGCGGCGTGCCAGCACCGGCGCGGGCCGGTGCCGGAATTCCGTCAGCTGCCCAGGCGCAACAGGCTGTTGGCGCTGCGCGCGTTGTCATCGCCGTGCTTGATCACCTGCACCTGCATTTCGTACTGGCGCTGCAGCTGGATCATCTGCACCAGCGCGCCGGCGGCATCGACGTTGCTGCCTTCCAGCTGGCCGCTGTGCACCGCCGTGCCCTGCGCCTGGGCGAACGGCTGCAGCGGATCGGTATTGCGGAACAGGCCATCCAGGCCGCGTTCGAGGCGATCATCCGGCGCCTGCACCACCTTGATCCGGCCGATCATCGCCATCGTCTGCGGGCCTTCGCCCTGCGGGATGATCGAGATCGTGCCGTCGTTGCCGATCTCCATCGCCTGGTAGGGCGGAATCGCGATCGGGTTGTTGTTGTCGTCCAGCACCGGACGGCCGCTGGAGGTCACCAGCTGGCCGTTCGGAGTCACCGACAGCGCGGCGCCACGGGTGTACGCCTCGCTGCCATCGGTGGACTGCACGGCAAGCCAGGTGCCGGTCTGCAACGACAGGTCCAGCGGCTTGCCGGTGATGTGCTGCGCGCCGGCCGTGCGGTTGAAGCCCGCATCGACATGCAGTGCATCCACCCGCGAGGCAAAGCCCGGGCCACGGATCGGGAAGGCTTCGGTGTTGGCCAGCGCTTCCTTGAAGCCAGGGGTGTCCGAGTTGGCGAGGTTGTGGCTGAGCGTTCCCTGCGCCTGCAGGGAGGCGCGGGCACCGGTCATCGCCACGTAAAGGGCTTTATCCATGCGGGGAGTTCCGTGACAGGGTCAGCAGGTCATCAACGGATGTTGATGACGGTCTGGGTGATCTGGTCCTGGGTCGTGATCATCTGCGCGTTGGCCTGGAAGTTGCGCTGCGCGGTGATCATGTTGACCAGCTGTTCGGTCAGGTCGACGGTGGAGGATTCCAGCGAACCGGCCTGGATCTTGCCGAGGTTGGAGGTGTCGGCGGCGCCGGTGCGCGGCGTGCCCGAATCGAAGGTCTCCACCCACAGGTTGTTGCCCTTCTGTTCCAGGCCCTGCGGATTGTTGAAGCTGGTCAGTGCAACTTGGCCCAGCGGCTTGTCGTCGCCGTTGGAATAGCGGGCGAACACCACGCCGGTTTCCGAAACGGTGATTTCGTTGAGCTTGCCGGCCGCGTAGCCATCCTGCTGGGTGTTGCGCAGGGCGAACTTCTCGCCGTACTGGGTCGAGCCGCTCACATCCAGCGTCATGTTCAGCACGCCGGCGCCGGTGGTCGGGGTGAAGGTGCCCAGGCTGATCTTGCCGTTGGCCGGTGCAGTCAGCTTGCCGGCGTTGTCGAAGGTCAGCGGGGTCGGCGTACCGGCCGGCTGGCCATCGACGTAGTTGTGCACCGTCCAGGCGTTGGTGGCCGCTTCCTTGACGAAGTAGGACACCTGGGTGTGGCTGACGCCCAGCGAGTCATACACGGTGATGCCGCCGCTGGAATGGCTGTAGCTGTTGGAATTGGTGGGGTCGAAGGTGGTCACCGTCGGCTGCTTGGCATTGCCCGGCAGGGTGAAGCCGACCTTGACCTCACTGGTCTGCTTGGGCGGGCTGTCGGTGGTCAGCAACTGCAGATCGACCAGGCGGCCGGCGTCGAAGTTGGTGCCGTCGGCGTTCGGAGCGAACACCTGCAGGCGTGCGCCCTGCGGGTTGACCACGTAGCCGGCGGCGTCGGTCTGGAAGTTGCCGGCGCGCGAGTACACGCGTGCACCGTTCATGTTCATGGTGAAGAAGCCCTCACCGGAAATGGCCATGTCCAGGCTGCGGCCGGTCTGCTCGTTGTTGCCCTGGATGAACTGCTGGGCCACGTTGGAAACACGCACGCCCGAGCCGATCGCGTTCTTGGACAGGCCGTAGCTGGTGGCGGCGAACAGGTCGGCGAATTCCGCACGCGACTGCTTGAAGCCGGTGGTGTTGACGTTGGCCACGTTGTTGGCGGTGACGCTCAGGTCAGAGTTGGCAGCGTTGATGCCGGACAGGGAAATGTTGAAGCCCATGGGATGCTCCTGTTGGATGCGGTAGGTGCGGCTCAGCTGACGCGGAGCACGTAGTCGAGAGGGGCCGTGCCCAGGCCCTTGAGGTTCAGGTAGAGGCCGTCGGAGCCGACGGTCACGCTTTCCACCGGTGCCTGTACGAAGGTGGACAGCTTGGTGCTCTTGCCGGTGGTGTCGACGTGGTTGGCGACGATGTTGTACTTGCCCGGCTCCATGCGCTTGCCGTTGGCATCCTTGCCATCCCAGGTGAACGCGGTCTCGCCGGCGGCCTTGGCTTCAACGCTGATCGAGGTGACCTTGGCGCCGTTGGCGTCGGTGACGTCCACGGTGACGATGCCCGCGGCCGGCGCGGCAACCGTGCCTTCCACCGAACCTTCCTTCTCCAGCACCAGCTTTTCCGACGGCACCAGCACCTGGTGGCCGACCAGCGCGGCGCCACGCAGTACCTGGTCGCTGGCCATCGACTCCTGGAAGCCCTTCACCGACTTGTTCAGATCGGTGACGCCCTGCACGGTCGACATCTGCGCCATCTGCGAGACCATCTGCGTGTTGTCCATCGGCTTCAGTGGATCCTGGTGCTGCAGCTGCTCGGTCATCAGGCGCAGGAAATCGGCCTGGTCCAACGTGTTCTTCTTCTTGGTGGCGTTGCTGTTGGGGGCGTTCAGGCCGAGTGCGGCGTAGACGTCCTGGTTGCTCTGGTTGTTGACGGCAGTGGTCATGGCGGTGTCCGGTGCAGCGGGCCTCAGCGGCCCATGGTCAGGGTGGCCAGGGCCAGTTCCTTGGCGGTGGTCAACATCTCCACGCCGGCCTGGTAATTGCGCGAGGTCGAGATCAGGTTGACCATCTGCGCCACCGGATCGACGTCGGGCTGGTAGATGTAGCCATCGCCGTCGGCCAGCGGATGGCCTGGCTCGTAGCGCTTGATCGGCGCCGCGTTGCTCTGGGTGATCTCCTTCACCTGCACCGAGGTGATGTTCGGATCGGTCTTGCTGGTGACCGCCTGGAAAATCGGTTCCAGCGGCTTGTACACCGCGTCGGCCGAACCGGCGATGCTGTCAGCGTTGGACAGGTTGGAGGCGATGGTGCTCATGCGCACCGACTGCGCCTGCAGCGCGGAGCCGGCGATATCGAAGATCGGCAGGTTGCTCATGGCTTATTGCCCCGTGATCGCGGTGAGCATGGAACGCACCTTGCTTTCGACGAAGCTCAGCGAAGCGCGGTATTCCAGTGCAGCGCGGCCATAGGCGGCGCGTTCGGCATCGGGGTCGACGGTGTTGCCGTCGATGCTGGGCTGTACGCCCTCGCGGGCCACCTGGAACGGGTTGAGGCCACTACCGATTTCGTAGTGCTGCTCGTTGGTGGTGGTCATCAGGCCGTTGGCATCCAGCCCCTGCGCATGGCGAAGGGCCGAATCGAAGTCCAGGTCCTGGGCCTTGTAGCCGGGGGTGTCGGCATTGCCGAGGTTGCTGGCGATCAGCTTCATGCGCTGTTCGCGCAACGGCATTGCCTGGGCATGGACGCCCAGGTAGTCGGTAATCAGGTTGCGCACGGTGCACTCCCACGGGAACGTTGCCCGGGAAGCTGCAAGCGGTGTGCCAAACCCTGAGGGGTAGTGCCGGCCGCTGGCCGGCAACCTCAGACACAACGGGGTGCCGGCC
>NZ_JBFRFE010000359.1:0-4422 GCF_052114665.1 Stenotrophomonas sp. 2YAF22
GACGTCCACCTTCGGGGGGCTGTGCTGGCCCGCCAGCAGGCGCAGCGCGCCGGCGAAGGCGATCATCGCGCCGTTGTCGGTGCACAACGCCGGCCGCGGGAAGCAGGCGCGGCCGCCGAGGCGCTCGGCCATCTGCTGCAGGCGGGCGCGCAGGCGCTTGTTGGCACCCACACCGCCGGCCACCACGATCACATTGGTGCCGGCCGCTTCCAGCGCGCGTTCGCACTTGATGCACAGGGTCTCGACCACGGCGTCTTCAAAGCCACGGGCGATGTCGGCGCGGGTCTGCTCGCTCTGGTCGCTATCGCGCCATGCCATCAGGACCTGGGTCTTCAGGCCGGAGAAGCTGAAATCCAGGCCCGGGCGATCGGTCATCGGCCGCGTGAAGCGGTAGACGCCCGGCGTGCCCTGCTCGGCCAGCGCGGCCAGCTGCGGCCCGCCCGGGTACGGCAGGCCCATCATCTTGGCGGTCTTGTCGAAGGCTTCGCCTGCCGCGTCGTCCAGGGTTTCGCCCAGCAGCCGGTACTGGCCGATGGCATCGACGGCCACCAGCTGGGTATGGCCACCGGACACCAGCAGGGCCACGAACGGGGCCTGCGGCGGATCGTCTTCCATCAGCGGCGCCAACAGATGACCTTCCATGTGGTGCACGCCCACGGCGGGAACCTCCAGCGCCCAGGCCAGCGACCGGGCCACGCCGGCGCCCACCAGCAGCGCCCCGACCAGGCCGGGGCCGGCGGTGTAGGCCACCCCGTCGATGTCGTTCACGCCAAGCCCGGCCTCGGCCAGCGTCTGCCGGATCAACGGCAGCAGCTTGCGCACGTGGTCACGGCTGGCCAGTTCAGGYACCACACCGCCGTACTCGGCGTGCAGGGCGATCTGGCTGTAGACCGCATGGGCGCGCAGGGCAGCGCTGCCGGCCAGGTCGGTGTCATACACCGCCACGCCGGTCTCGTCACAGGAAGATTCGATGCCAAGGACTCGCATGCCTGCTATTATGACGCCCCTGCCAACCCCTCGGGGAACTGGCAGGCCTCACTGCAATCCAACAACTTGCCCCTATTCAGGATTTGTGGCTTGCAGTTTGTTTATTCGCCACTATAATGTGCGGCTCGCCGGGCGTGACCCGGTTCTACTGTGTCCCGGAGATTCCATGCCCAGCGTCAAAGTCCGCGAGAACGAACCCTTTGAGTTTGCTCTTCGCCGCTTCAAGCGCACTTGCGAAAAGGCCGGTGTGCTGGCCGAAACCCGCAAGCGCGAGTTCTACGAAAAGCCGACCCAGGAGCGCAAGCGCAAGGCCGCCGCTGCTGTGAAGCGTCAGCTGCGCCGCTCGTCGCGCGACGTTACCAAGCGTCAGCGCCTGTACTGATCGGACGCATCTTCATTGCGGTGGGCATTCCCTGCCGCGATGGAGTCGAAGCCGGCACGCGCGAGCGTCGCCGGCTTTTTGCGTTTCCGGGCCCGGGCATCCGCCCTGCCCCACTACCACCACGAGGTTCGTCATGAGCATGAAGCAGCAGCTCACCGAAGACATGAAGGCCGCCATGAAGGGCGGCGAGAAGCACAAGCTGGGCGTCATCCGCCTGATCAACGCCGCCATCAAGCAGAAGGAAGTCGACGAGCGCATCGAGCTCGACGACACCGCCGTGATCGCCGTGCTCGACAAGATGGTCAAGCAGCGCAAGGACTCGGTCAGCCAGTTTGAAGCGGCCAACCGCGAAGACCTGGCGGCAATCGAGCGCGCCGAAATCGTGGTGATCGAAGCCTACCTGCCGGCCAAGATGGGCGAAGCCGAGATCGTCGCGGCCATCCAGGCGGCCATCGCCGAAACCGGCGCCAACAGCGCGGCCGACATGGGCAAGCTGATGGGCGCGCTGAAGCCCAAGCTGGCCGGCCAGGCCGACATGGGCCTGGTGTCCAAGCTGGTCAAGCAGGCGCTGTCGTAAGCGACGCCTGACCCGGGTCCCTTCCGCACTGCGAAGGGACGCCGGGACGCGCTCCTGCGCACCTGCTTCACCGCGTCTTCGACGTGATGCTGCTACAACTCCGGCATGGTTGATCCAACGTCCCACGCCCCCGAAGACAGCGCGCCGCACGGCGGCCCCGCGTCCCTGCACAAGTACATCAAGCGCCTGCAGGACAGTTTCCCGATGGCCGTCGTCAAGCGCTTCGTCGAAATCGACGTGCTGACCCAGGCCGCCTCGGTTTCCTTCTATGCCCTGCTGTCGATGGCGCCGCTGCTGGTGCTGCTGCTGTGGCTGACCGCCTCGCTGTATCCGCCGGCACAGCAGGCCCTGGTCGACCAGATCAGCTCGGTGGCCGGCAGCAGTGCCGCGACCGTGGCCGAAACCGTGCTGAAGAATGCCGACAACCAGCCCGACGTCGGATCGCTGGCCGGGCTGTGGAGCACGCTGCTGCTGTTCGTTGGCGCCACTGCGGTGTTTGCCCAGTTGCAGAACGCACTGAACCTGATCTTCCGCACCAGCGGCGAACGCCTGGAGGGCATCAAGGCGTGGCTGCGCAAACGCGTGTTCTCCTTCGGCGTGGTGCTGGCGCTGGGCTTCCTGCTGATCCTGTCGATGACCGCCACCACCGTGCTGCAGGTGGCCTTTGCGCAGCTGCCCTCGATCCTGCCGGCCATCGGCTACCTGACCAGCCTGCTGCTGTACGCGGTCGGCTTCGCCTTCATGTATCACTACCTGCCGGACCGGCGCGTGGCGTGGCGCCAGGCCTTCATCGGCGGCCTCATCACCTCGGCGCTGTTCGCACTCGGCCGCTATGGCATCGGCGTGTACATCGCCACCGTCGCACCGGGCAGCGCTTACGGCTCGATGGGTGCGCTGGTGATCTCGCTGGTCTGGATCTACTACGCCACCGTGGTCTTCTTCGTCGGCGCGCTGATGACCGCGGTGATCGATGAACGCCTGCGCGCACGCCATCATCTGCTGGCTGCCGGCATCGACCCTGGCACTGCAGCGAACGCGCCCGGGAACGTGGCCGGCAAGGGGTAAACTAGGGGGACTGACTTCCCCCTTCCGCGTGGCTGCCGCCGYGCCCTGCCTCGTTGCCCATGGCCCGTATCCCCGACGCTTTCATCGACGACCTGCTGGCCCGCTCCGACATCGTCGAGGTGGTGGGCAGCCGCGTGCCGTTGAAGCGCCAGGGCAAGGAGTACGCCGCGCGCTGCCCGTTCCATGACGAACGCTCGGCCTCCTTCACCGTCTCGCCGACCAAGCAGTTCTATCACTGCTTCGGCTGCGGCGCGCACGGCACGGCCATCAGCTTCCTGATGAACTACGACCGCCTCGAATTCCTCGACGCGGTGGATGAACTGGCCAAGCGTGCCGGCATGGAAGTGCCGCGCAGCGAGAACCCGCGCAGCGCCCAGCAGCAGGATGACAGTCGCGAGCTGTATTCGGCGCTGGACGCGGCAACCAAGTTCTTCCAGAAGAACCTTGAGGGCAGCGAGAAAGCCCGCAGCTACCTCGATGGCCGCGGCGTGGATGAAGAGAACCGCGCACGCTTCCAGATCGGCTATGCGCCTGATGGCTACAGCGGCCTGCGCGACGCACTGGGCAAGGACGAGCGGCGGATGAAGCTGCTCGACCGCGCTGGCCTGTTCTCCAAGAACGACCGCGGCCACGTCTACGACAAGTTCCGCGACCGGGTGATGTTCCCGATCTTCGACCGCCGTGGCCGGGTGATCGCCTTCGGCGGGCGCGTGTTCGAGAAGGATGACGGCCCCAAGTACCTCAACTCGCCCGAGACCGCGCTGTTCCACAAGGGCCGCGAGCTGTACGGCCTGTGGCAGGTGCGCCAGGCCAACCAGAAGATCGAGCGCTTGATCGTGGTCGAGGGCTACATGGACGTGGTCTCGCTGTTCCAGTTCGGCGTCACCCAGGCAGTGGCGACGCTGGGCACGGCGACCACGCCGGACCACGCCGAACTGTTGTTCCGCAACGCGCCGGACGTGTTCTTCTGCTTCGATGGCGACGCCGCCGGCCGCCGCGCCGGCTGGAAGGCGCTGGAATCGGTGCTGCCACGCATGAAGGACGGCCGCCAGGCCTTCTTCCTGTTCCTGCCCGACGGCGAAGACCCGGACAGCATCGTGCGCAAGGAAGGCGCCGAGGCCTTCGACGAACGCTTGAAGCAGGCCACGCCGCTGTCGCAGTTCTTCTTCGACGAGCTGACCCGCGAGATCAACCTGGGCACGCTGGATGGCAAGGCACGGCTGGCCGAGCGCGCCAAGCCGATGCTCGCGCAGATTCCCGACGGTGCCTTCGGCGACCTGATGAAGCAGCAGTTGGCACAGCTGACGGGCCTGGGGGGCAACGCTCAGGCGGGCCGGCCGCAGATGCCACAACGCGCCGCGCCGCGCGCGATCCAGCCGGCGGCCAAGCGCAGCCTGGTGCGTGGCGCGAT
>NZ_JBFRFE010000360.1:0-4398 GCF_052114665.1 Stenotrophomonas sp. 2YAF22
CGCGACGGCCATGCGCTGGTCGTGCGCCTGTACACGCCCGCTACCAACAGCGCCGAACCCCGCCCCGCCCTGTTGTTCGCCCACGGCGGTGGCTGGTTCCAGTGCTCGCTGGCGGTCTATGACGGCCCCTGCCGAGCCCTGGCCAATGCCAGCGGCCATGTCATCGCTGCCGTCGGTTATCGGCTGGCCCCGGAGCATCCGTTCCCGACGCCGCTGCACGACGTCGCCGACGCCTGGCTGTGGCTGCAGGCCAATGCCGCAGACCTGGGTCTTGATCCCGCGCGCCTGCTCATCGGTGGAGACAGCGCTGGCGGCAATCTCGCCGCCGCGTGCTGCCTGCTGCTGCGCGATCAGGGACTGCCGCTGCCATCGCATCAGCTGCTGCTGTACCCGGCATTGGATGCCACCATGGCCAGCAGCACCTATCGTGAGTTCGCCGACGGTTACTACCTCAGCGCCGAACTGATGCAGCGCTGCTGGCAGGCCTACCTCGGCGACGGTGACCGCCGACAGGCGCTTGCTTCACCCCTGCACGCCCCAGATCTACGCGGGCTGCCAGCAGCCACGGTGCTGAGCTGTGAGTTCGATCCGCTGCGCGATGAAGCTGAACAATACGCCGCGCACCTGCGGGAAGCGGGTGTGGACTGCACGCTGGAGCGCCTGCCGGGGATGATCCACGCCTGCATCCACCTGCATGGCGTGTCGGCTGCGACCGACATCGCGATCCAGCGCGCGGCGGCCTTGCTGCCCTGAGCCCGGCCTGCAGCGGCGCGGATCACCTGCGCCGCTGTGTCCGGCCCGCCCCTTTGCAGCCGGCACCGGCCAGCGCTATGCTAGGGTCGTCACGTGGCGTCAGCTCCGCTGCCCACGGGATGCAACACCACCCATGGGGCCATAGCTCAGCTGGGAGAGCGCGTCGTTCGCAATGACGAGGTCAGGAGTTCGATCCTCCTTGGCTCCACCATATGAAGAACAAAAAGCCCCGGCACTGCCGGGGCTTTTTGTTTTGGCCAACCGCTCAGGCCGGGTCCTGCCCGCCGTCCTTGCGCACGGGTGCACGCGAATGCGCATCACGTACCTTCTGGTCCTGCTGACCAGGGCGCTGCTTGGCCACTTCCTCCTGCTGCCGGTCCTGGCGACTTTCCTGCACGCCTTCGTGTGCGTTCGAGGTCTTCTTGTCGTGTTCGGTCATGAATTGCTCCCAAGGCGCCGGCAACAGGCCGACGTGACGCGGACAACGCTAGCCGCGCCTGCGTGATGCGGCGGTCGGTTGCCTGCGAACAGCGCGTGCAGCCATCACGCCCCTTCAATGCTTGTGATCGTCATCGGCGCGTGGTCACAATCGGCGGTCACCTCGCACAAGGATGCGCCATGTATCGCCCTGCCCTGATGTCTGCCCTGTTGATCCCACTGCTGCTCGCCACTGGCTGCGCGCATCGCCTTGACCGGCAACCAGCGCCGCCAGCAGGCTACATCGGCACCTACGAGGCGGTGCGTGCCGCGCAGGATGACCCCGAGCGCGGCATCTCCGGCGTTTTCGTGCTGACCGTGCAGGCCACCCGTACCGAAGGCGAGCGCATCTACCTGAACAGCGAGCGCGATTACCGCCACCCGCTCAACATCACGCTCAACATCGATGCCGCGCTGCGCCCGGAACTGGAGAAGGCGTTCGGCATGAAGCTCGAACAGCTGCAGAACCGGCGCATGCTGGTGCGCGGCACCGCGCGTCGGGTACGCATCGCCTTCATCGATTCGAACGGCCGGCAGAGCGAAAAGTACTACTACCAGACCCAGATCCAGATCCGCGACGCCAATCAGCTTCGTTTCGCCCCGTAAGCCAACGAACGGCGCGCGTCGTGGATGGAGGGCACCGGACCCGTTCCGGTGCCCTCAATGAAGCGATCACTCAATCCAGCTTCACCACCAGCTTGCCGAAGTTGCGCCCCTGCAGCAGGCCAAAGAAGGCTTCCGGCGCATTCTGCAGACCCTGCACGACGTCTTCGCGGTACTGGATGCGCCCATCGCGCAGCCACTGCGGCATGTCGCGCTCGAAATCCGGCCATAGATGCTTGAAGTCATGGACGATGAAGCCACGCACGGTCAGTCGCTGGCGCAGGATCTGGCTGAACAGCGCCGGCAGCCGATCCGGTCCAGGCTGCGCGACGCCGCGGGCGTTGTAGGTGGCGATGGTGCCGCACACCGGAATGCGCGCGAAATCATTGAGCAGCGGCAATACCGCATCGAGCACATGCCCCCCCACGTTCTCGAAATACACGTCGATGCCATCCGGTACGGCAGCACGCAGTTGCGCTGCAAAATCGGAGGCGCGATGGTCCAGCGCCACGTCCACGCCCAATGTCTCCAGGTACGCACGCTTGGTCTCACCACCGGCGATGGCGACCACGCGCGCGCCCTGCAGCTTGGCCAGCTGCGCCACGGTGGCCCCGACCGGTCCACTGGCAGCAGCCACCACCAGGGTCTCACCGGGTTGCAGCCTGCCGATTTCTATCAGGCTGGAGTACGCGGTGAACCCTGGCATGCCGTACACGCCCAATGCCGTGCTCAGCGGCAACCCGGCCGGATCCAGCCGCCGGCTGATCGCATCGCCCGCCACCACGGCATGGGTCTGCCAACCACCGGGGGCCAGCACCAGGTCGCCCACCGCCAGGCCAGGCGCCTGCGACTGCAGTACTTCGGCGACGGTCTGGCCTTCCATCACCGCATCCACGGCCACGGGCGGGGCGTATGACGGGCCATCGTCCATGCGTCCGCGCATGTACGGATCCAGCGACAGGTAACGGTTGCGCAGCAGCACCTGGCCGGGTGCCAGCGCCGGCAGGGCCGCCTGTTCGAGGCGGAAATTGGTGGCGACCGGCGCACCTTGCGGACGCGAGGCAAGCACGATACGGGTGGTTGAATCGGACATGTCCAATGGCTCTGCTGCGGGCAGCTTCGGGGAGGGGAACCGCGACAGTACGCCGTGCCCTGCCCGCGTGCGCGCCATGAAAACAGCGTTCCATCGGCGCCGTCCCCACTCCGCCCCTGCATCGCTTGCTCCGTCAACTTTGGCGTCAGCGGCGGGCCGCTGTTTTCCGCGTCCGACAATTCAGGTCGAGCCGGCTCAACGCAGGATCAATCACTTGCAGGACCTTCCGCCGGCCACAGACACCAATGTGAAGGTTTTTTTCCAAAACGCTTGCCGAACCTGTCCTACGTCCGTAATATGCGCGTCCTCAGCAGCGACATCGCTGCAACGAAACAAGTGGCCGAGTAGCTCAGTTGGTAGAGCAGGGGATTGAAAATCCCCGTGTCGGCGGTTCGATTCCGTCCTCGGCCACCACTTTCGAAGACCTGCAGAAATGCGGGTCTTTTTTTTCTACATGGCCGAGTAGCTCAGTTGGTAGAGCAGGGGATTGAAAATCCCCGTGTCGGCGGTTCGATTCCGTCCTCGGCCACCATGTTCGAAGACCTGCAGAAATGCAGGTCTTTTTTTTGTCTGCGACTTTTCCGTCCACGCATGGCGTGGCTCACGCCGCATCGATTGTGCGCGGACGCGGGCACGCGGGTTGACGAAACATTCACACCTCCGCGTGCCGTGCACCCTACGCTCCAGAGTCCTGCCCGGAGCCGCCCCATGCACCTGCGCCCCGCCCTGCTCGCCTGCCTGCTGCTTTTCGCCGCACCGGCACTCGCTGCCGAGCCCGTGCGCGCCGTCAGCGAACTGGACATTGATCGCTATGCCGGCCAGTGGCACGAGATCGCCCATCTGCCGGTGTCGTTCCAGAAGCAGTGCGTGGGCGAGATCACCGCCAACTACGGGCTGCGTCGCGATGGCCGCATCAGCGTCACCAATGCCTGCCGCAAGGTGGATGGCGAGCGGGTTGTCGCCGAAGGCGTGGCGCGGCCCGTTGCGGGACAGCCCGGCCAGCTGCAGGTGCGCTTCGTTCCCGACTGGCTGAGCTGGGTGCCCCTGGTCTGGGCCGACTACTGGGTGATCGCGCTGGACCCGGACTACCAGTGGGCGATGGTCGGTGAGCCCGGCCACAAGTATCTGTGGATCCTCGCGCGCCTGCCGGAGATGGACCGCACCCTGTTCGACCGGCTCAAGGCAAAGGCCGAAGCGATGGGCTACGACCTCGCACCGCTGCGCATGATGGCGCCCCTGCGCGACACCTCCGCCGATTGAGGCGCTGCCCAACCGGCGCACGCCACGCTCGCAATCCGGCATCACGCACGCCTCGCGTGCATCTTCACGCGCTACCCTCTGTGGCGGGTCGCCGCAGGCGCTCCATTCCACCATACGCCGTAGTATGCTTATCCCACGCACTGCCCTCAGAGGACCTGCGCCCATGCTCCACCGCTTCCGTACCGTCTTGATCGTCCTGTGCACCCTGGCCC
>NZ_JBFRFE010000361.1:0-4380 GCF_052114665.1 Stenotrophomonas sp. 2YAF22
ATCCCCTTGCCCCGTGGTTGCCGGCCAGCGGCCGGCACTACCGATCAACGATGGGCGAGCGCGTAATCGAGCGCCGAGCACACCGCCGCCACCTGCGCGTCGTTGCACTGCTGCGGCGTCGCGCGGGGGCTGTCCGGGTAGACCTCGGTGGTGGTGGTGTACTTCGCCCCGGTGATGCCGGCGCACAGGCCCAGCGGCACCAGCGCGTACTCGATCACACCATGCGCGACCACCGGAGAACCGATGATCTCGCCCTTGTCGTCGGCCGGTGCGATATGGGTCACCTTCTCCACTTCGGCGACCACGGCCTGCTGGAAGGCCGGCTGCGGATTCCCGCTGTCGTCCACCAGGTAGAAGCCATCGGGAATCAGGCCCGGTTCGAACGGCTTGCCATCGCGCGCGGCGAGTGCGGGGCGGAACTCGCTCTCGTCGCTATCGGTGGTTTCGTGCAGGTCGATGTGCAGCACGAACTGGCCCTTCAATGGTGCAATAAGTTCGATCAGCGCCGTTGATTCGCGCGCCGGGCCGTCCGCGCGGAAGTTGCGGTTCGGGTCGATCGCATCGAAGTTCCAACGGTTGATGCGCTCGAAGCCCCACGGATTCACGCACGGCGCGACCAGCAGGTTGGACTTGCCGGCATAGGTGTCGGCGTGTTTTTCGAGGAATTCCAGCGCGCCCAGCACGCCACTGGTCTCATAGCCGTGCACACCGCCGGTTACCAGCGCGGCCGGCAATGCCGGGTTCCAGTCGCGGCTGCGCAGGGCGAACAGGGTATAGGTCTCGCCTGCATAGTCGAGCTGGCCGTAAGCCACCTTGTCGAAGCGCCCGGCCAGTGCATCGATGCGCGGCAGCACTTCCTCGTCATAACGGCGCAGGCGCTGCTGGCGCGCACGCCACTGCTCCCGTTCCGCCACGCCCCACGGCTGGCCAGGGGTTCCGACGGGGTAGAAAGCAGCAGTGGACATGGCAGATCTCAGCGGGTCAGGAGGCAATTGATCACTTTACCACCGGGTCAAAGCGCTGAACCGTGTGCCGATTCCAATGGCGAATGGAATCAGCAATAATTCTCATTTACGCCCTTCCGCTGCCCGCAACGATGCCCATCCCTGCCCTGCAACCGGCCCGCCTGCCCCTGGCCGCCGCCCTCGCCCTGTGCCTGATCCCGGCTGCCAGCGCCTTCGCGCAGGACAGCGCCACCACGCTCGACAGCATCCAGGTATCGGGCAGCTGGCTGGGCACCGGCCTGCACGACAGCGTCAAGAGCTTCGCCGGCGCACGTACCGTGGTTGATCGCCAGCGCATCGAGGCCAGCGGTGCCGCCAGCCTGGGCGATGCCATGCGCCGCATTCCCGGCGTGCAGGTCACCGACAACTCCGGCACCGCCGGCAGCTCGGTGTCACTCAACATCGGCGTGCGTGGCCTGACCGGTCGCTACTCGCCGCGCTCGACCGTCCTGCTGGACGGCGTGCCGCTGGCGGTTGCGCCGTACGGCCAGCCGCAGTTGTCGTTCGCCCCGGCCAGCCTGGCCAACATCGAGTCGATCGACGTGGTGCGTGGCGGCGGCGCGGTGCGTTACGGGCCACAGAATGTCGGCGGCATCATCAACTTCAGCACCCGTGCGATTCCGACTGCGGCCGGTCTGCACGGCGAGGCCGGCGTGCGCTACAGCGCTTACGACCACGGCGGCGGCGACAGCACCCAGTACAACGCGTTCCTCGGCGGCACCGCCGACAACGGCATGGGCATGGCCCTGCTGTATTCGGGGCAGGACGGCCGCGGCTGGCGCCAGGGCAGCGATGACCGCTTCGATGATCTGGCGCTGAAGTTCGCCTATGCCATCGACGCACAGCAGGAACTGCGCGCCAAGCTGTCGTACTACGACGTGCGTTCTCTGACTCCGGGCGGCCTGACCCCCGCCCAGTACCAGGCCGATCCGTTCCAGAACACCCGCCCGTCCGACTTCTGGAAGGGCCATCGCACCGGCATCGACCTGGGCTACACCAACACGCTGTCGGAGAACAGCGAGTTCGAGGTGCTGGCGTATTACAACGAAAGCAACCGGGCCAGTTCGCTGATCAACGCGGCCAACACACAGATCACGGTGCAGCCGCGCGACTACCGTGTGCTCGGCATCGAGCCACGCTACACCCAGCGCCTGCACTGGGGCAGCAGCGTGCACGACATCACCGCCGGCTACCGCTTCCTGCGCGAGCGCGGCAACGACCGCAGCTACACCGTTACCCGCCGTACCGGTGCGACCGGCGCGACCACCCGCTTCGACAACGCCACCGACGCGCACTCGTTCTACGTTGATGACCGCATCGCCATCGGTCGGTGGCGGATCACGCCCGGCGTGCGCATGGAGTGGATCGACATGGACCGCCGCCAGGCCGGCGGCGGCGCGACCTTCAGCAGCCGCAACGACAAGGCCCTGCCCTCGCTCAACGTCGCCTACCTGCTGACCCCGCAGCTGACCGTGTTCGGCAACTACACCACCTCGTTCGGGCCGGTGCAGAACATCCAGTTGAACTCGCAGAGCGCGACCAATCCGCTGAACCCGGAAATCGCCAGGACCACGGAGCTGGGCGCGCGTTGGCAGGATGGCGGGCTGCGCGCGGAAGTGACCGTGTTCAAGATGCGCTTCGACAACCAGATCCTGCAGGTGCCGGGCATCACCCCGCCCACCTTCCAGAACATCGGCGCCACCGACCACAAGGGCGTGGAAAGCGCGATCGAGTACCGCTTTGCCGAAAGCAGCGCGCTGGCCGGCCTGGAACTGTACGCGAACTACACCTGGACCAAGGCCATCCAGCAGTCCGGCGACAACCGCGGCCTGGATGTGCCGTTCTACGCGCGCGATACCGACAGCGTAGGTGCCCGTTATGCGCTGGCCGGCTGGACCTTCAACGTGTCCAGCACCCACCAGAGCGGCCAGTTCTCCGATGCCGCCAACACCTGGGAAGAAGCCGCCGACGCGCGCGGAGGCCGTGTACCCGGCGTACGCCTGTGGAACGCGCAGGCCGCCTGGCAGCTGCCCTGGCTGGCCGACAGCGAGGTCGCGGTGGGCGTGAACAACCTGGCCGACAAGCGCTGGTACACCCGCAACGTGGATGGCAACGCCGGGCGCATGGTGGCCGCGCCGCGCACGTTCTACGTGCAGGGCCGCTACCGCTTCTGAGCATGGCAACCGCCTGATGCGGTGACGGTAGCGCTCACGGTGGCGGCGTATCATGCCGCCACCATGTCCTCCACCGCTTCGCCATCGCGCCTGCATCTGGCCTTCCAGGGCCTGCGCCTGCGCCTGCGCGGCAGCGACCTGTGGTTCATCGCCCTGGCGCTGGTGGTCGGGCTGATCGCCGGCGGCCTGACCCTGTTGCAGGCTGGGCTGGCACGCACCCTGCAGACGGCGTTGTATGGGCTGGACGAGGGCATGCGCCTGAGCTCGCTGCCCGCTTTGACCTGGACTGCCCTGCTGGTGCTGCCGCTGGGTGGCCTGGTGGTGGGCCTGGTCAGCCTGGCTGCCACGCGCCTGAAACGCCCCCTGCTGGATGCCGTGGAAGCCAATGCACTGCATGGCGGTCGCATGTCGATGCGCGACAACCTGATCGTGTTGACCCAGACCCTGGTCTCCAATGGCTGTGGTGCTTCGGTCGGACTGGAGGCGTCGTATACGCAGATGGGCGCCGGCAGCGGTTCGCAGCTGGGGCGGGTGATGCGCCTGCGCCGCAACGACGTGCGCATCCTGGTCGGTGCTGGCGCGGCCGGTGCGATCGCCGCGGCCTTCGGTGCACCGCTGGCCGGGGCCTTCTACGCCTTCGAGATCGTCATCGGTGCCTATACGCCGGCGGCACTGGCGCCGGTTGCGGTGGCCGCGCTGGCCGGTGCCTTCGTTGCCGACCAGGCCGGCGTGGACGCCTATCTGCTGCCGGCGGCATCGACCATCGACGTGCGCGCAGCCGACTATGCGATCTACGGCCTGCTCGGCTGCTGCTGTGCGATGGTCGGCATCGTGGTGATGCGCCTGATCGCCTCCATCGAAGGCACGGTCAAGCGCAGCCCGCTGCCGTTGTGGGGGCGCCCGGTGGTGGGCGGCCTGCTGCTGATTCCGCTGGCCCTGGCCAGCCCGCAGGTACTGTCGTCCGGCCACGGAGCGCTGCACCTGGACCTGACCACCCATCTGCCGCTGATCTGGATCGGCGGACTGCTGACGCTGAAATGCCTGGCCTCCGGCATTTCGCTGGGCTTCGGTTTCCGCGGCGGCCTGTTCTTCGCCTCGCTGTTCATGGGCACCCTGGTCGGCACGCTGTTTGCCGGGCTGCTGGCGATGGCCACCGGCGTCCCGGTGGTCGACGCCACGTCGGCAGCGCTGGCAGGCATGGC
>NZ_JBFRFE010000362.1:0-4376 GCF_052114665.1 Stenotrophomonas sp. 2YAF22
GGACAGCGAGGGCCACGGTGGCCTGCGCCTGACCGATGCCAGCCGCGATGTGCTGACCGGTCGCCGCCAGATCAGCATGCGCCGCGATGCGGTCAGTGCCAGCGCCGGGCGCGAACGCAGCGCGCAACGCACCGGCCTGTCGGTGCTGCCGCAGGACCTGGCCCTGTTCAATGCGCTGCGCGGCCTGCGCGCCGAGCTGGCGCGCGAGCAGAACGTGCCGGCCTTCGTGATCTTCCACGACAGCACCCTGCGCAACATCGCCGAACAGCGCCCGACCTCGCTGGACGAACTGGCCCGGGTCGGTGGCATCGGCGGCACCAAGCTCAGCCGCTATGGCCCGCGCCTGGTAGAGATCGTGCGCGAAGAGGGATGACCCCGGTAGCGCCGGGCCATGCCCGGCGGCCCGCATATCGACCGCGCTTCACGCTCGCCGGGCATGGCCCGGCGCTACCAGGCTGCGCGATTGCGCACCCTCGCCCGGCTCAAACCTTGAACCACCTGTTCAGCCGGATGTGCATGTCCGCCCACTTGCCGCTAGATTAGCGCCATGTCCCTCGCCTCGACCCTGCTCCGTGTCGTGCTCATGCTCAGCCTGTTGCTCAACGGGCTGAACGCGGCCATGGCCAGCGGACACGAGGACATGGGCCGCATGGCCCATGCGATGGCCTCGGCGATGACCGATGAAGGCGACGCCGACTGCCACCACCACGCCGGCATGACTGCAGACGAGGCGCCGCAGGCCAAGGCCCCCGCCCACGACGCACACTGCCAGATCAAGGACTGCGTGCGCAGTTGTGCCCAGCATCCGCTGCTGGCGGTGCAGGCACTGCCTTTCCTGACCGGTCCCGGTCTTTCCCTGACCCCGCAGCCGATGCCTGCCAATGGCCGCCCGGCACCGCCGCTGCCGCCGATCTCACGCCCTCCCATCGGCTGATCCAACACGCCTTGTGCGCGCTGCGCACTGAAGCCGGCCCTGCGCTGGCGTCTTTCCGTGTTTGGAGTCACCACCATGAGTACCCGTATTCCTCCCGGCCCGGGCGCTGTGCCCATGCCGTCGCGCCGTCTGTTCGTGCAGGGCATCGCTGCTGGCGGCGTGGTTGCCGGCATCGCCGCGGCCGGCATCCCGCAGCGCGCGCTCGCCGCCGCTTCTGCTGCACCCCGCCTGGCCAGCGCACCGGCGATCATCAGCGATACCCGCGTCGAACTGGCCATCGGCGAGTCGCTGGCCAACTTCACCGGCCGCACCCGCCCGGCAATCACCGTCAACGGCTCACTGCCGGCACCGATCCTGCGCTGGCGCGAAGGCCAGACCGTGGACCTGTTCGTGCGCAACACGCTCGGCCAGCACCCTACTTCGATCCACTGGCACGGCATCCTGCTGCCGGCCAACATGGATGGCGTGCCCGGCCTGAGCTTCAACGGCATCGGCCCCGGCGAGACCTACCACTACCACTTCGACCTCAAGCAGTCCGGCACCTACTGGTATCACAGCCATTCGCTGTTCCAGGAACAGGCGGGGCTGTACGGCGCGCTGATCATCGACCCGGCCGAACCGGCGCCGTACCGGCATGACCGCGAGCACGTGATCATGCTGTCCGACTGGACCGACATGGATCCCGGCGCGCTGTTCCGGCGAATGAAGAAGCTCGCCGAGCACGACAACTACTACAAGCGCACCCTGCCCGACTTCCTGCGCGACGCGCGTCGCGATGGCTGGTCCGCCGCCCTGTCCGACCGCGGCATGTGGGGCCGGATGCGGATGACGCCCAGCGACATCTCCGACATCAACGCGCACACCTACACCTACCTGATGAACGGGACCGCGCCGGCCGGCAACTGGACCGGGCTGTTCCGCAGTGGCGAAAAGGTGCTGCTGCGCTTCATCAACGGCGCCTCGATGACCTACTTCGACGTGCGCATCCCCGGCCTGAAGATGACCGTGGTCGCCGCCGACGGCCAGTACATCCATCCGGTCAGCATCGACGAGTTCCGCATCGCCCCGGCCGAAACCTACGACGTACTGGTGGAACCCAGCGGCCAGGATGCCTTCACCATCTTCTGCCAGGACATGGGCCGCACCGGCTATGCCGCCGGCACCCTCGCCGTGCGCCATGGGCTGCAGGCACCGATTCCCGCACGCGATCCGCGCCCGTTGCTGACGATGAGCGACATGGGTCACGACATGGGCGGCGGTGGCCACGGCGGCCACGACATGGCAGCAATGAAGGGCATGGAAGGCGGCTGCGGTGCCAGCATGGGCCACGGCGCACATGGCGGCGGCGATACCGCCAGCAAAGCGCCAAAGCATCCGGCCAGCGAGCGCAACAATCCGTTGGTGGACATGCAGAGTTCGGCCACCGAGCCCAAGCTGGACGACCCCGGCATCGGCCTGCGCGACAACGGCCGCCAGGTGCTGACCTATGGTGCGATGCGCAGCCTGTTCGAAGACCCCGATGGCCGCGAGCCCGGCCGCGAGATCGAGCTGCACCTGACCGGCCACATGGAGAAGTTCTCCTGGTCGTTCGATGGCATTCCCTTCGCCGGTGCCGAGCCACTGCGCCTGAACTACGGCGAGCGCATGCGCATCGTGCTGGTCAACGACACCATGATGCAGCACCCGATCCATCTGCATGGCGTGTGGAGCGATCTGGAAAACGCACAGGGTGAATTCCAGCTGCGCAAGCACACCATCGACATGCCGCCCGGTACGCGCCGCACCTATCGCGTACGCGCCGATGCACTCGGCCGCTGGGCCTACCACTGCCATCTGCTGTACCACATGGAAGCCGGCATGATGCGCGAAGTGAGGATCGAAGAATGAGCCGTTCCCTGCTTGCTCCGAGCCTGCTGACGCTCGGCCTGTTGGCCGCGTTGCCCGCATTCGCGCAGTCCCATGCCGGCCATGACATGACAGCGCCCTCGCCTCCTGCCGATGCCACGCCAGCGGCAGCGGCCGACGTGGATCATTCGAAGATGGACCATTCGAAGATGGATCACGGTGCGATGGACCATTCAACGATGGACCATGGCGCGATGGATCACGCGGCAATGGGCCACGGCACGCCCGCGCCGACCGAGCCGCGCGAACCGATACCGGTCCCCACCGATGCCGATCGTGCGGCCGCGTTCCCCCCCATCGCGCATGGTGCGATGGAACATCCACCGGAAATCCACAGCCTGCTGCTGATCGATCGCCTGGAGCACTGGGATGGAAAGAACGGCAACGGCCAGGCCTGGGAGGCCAGCGGCTGGATCGGCGGCAACATCAACCGCCTGTGGCTGCGCACCGATGGCGAACGCAGCGAAGGCCGCACGGAATCGTCGGGCGTGGAAGCACTCTACGGGCGTGCCATTTCGCCGTGGTGGGACGTACTGGTCGGCGTACGCCAGGACTTCCGCCCCGCCGATTCCCGCACCTGGGCGGCGATCGGCATCCAAGGGTTGGCGCCGTACAAGTTCGAAAGCTCGGCCACGCTGTATGCCGGTTCCGGTGGCCAGTTGATGGCCAAGGCCGAGATCGAATACGACGTGCTGTTGACCAACCGGTTGATCCTGCAGCCCCTGCTGGAAGCGACCGTGGCCAGCAAGGATGAACCGGAGTACGGCATCGGCCGCGGCCTGAACAAGGTCGAGGCCGGCCTGCGCCTGCGCTACGAGTTCAGCCGACGCTTCGCGCCGTACGTCGGCATCAGCCACGAACGCAGTTTCGGCGACACCGCGGACTATGCCGGCGACCATGCACGCGATACGCGCTGGGTCGCCGGCATCCGCATGTGGTTCTGAGCAGCGGATCGTGAGCAGCCAGCCCCGGCAAGCACCGGGGCCGGCTACACTGCCGCACGTTCCATTGCAGGCTGCACCATGTCGTTGCATATCCGCCGCGCCACCCTGGCCGACGTCGACGCGTTGTCGGAAATCGCCATCGCCACCTACACCGAAACCTGGGGCGATTCCTATCCGCCGCAGGACCTGCACACCTTCCTGCAGGATCACTACGGCACCGTACCGCAGCAGGTCGAACTGTCCGACCCGCGCAGCGCGGTGTGGCTGCTGCTGGAGGGTGAAACGGTGGTGGGCTATCTGGCCGCCGGTGCCAACACCCTGCCGCATGCCGAGGCACGCGACGGCGACATCGAGCTCAAGCGGCTGTACGTCCAGGCCAGCTACCAGAACGGCGGCCATGGAGCGCGCCTGATGGACACGTTCATGGCCTGGCTGGACCAGCCACAGCGCCGCACCCTGTGGGTGGGCGTGTGGGAAGAGAACTTCGGTGCGCAGCGCTTCTACGCGCGCTACGGCTGCAGCAAGGCCGGCGAGTACGACTTCATCGTCGGCGACAGCCGCGACCGCGAGTTCATCCTGCGCCGCCCCTGAGC
>NZ_JBFRFE010000363.1:0-4359 GCF_052114665.1 Stenotrophomonas sp. 2YAF22
GCACTACCAAAAAAACCCCGGCATTGCCGGGGTTTTTCGTTTTCACAACCGCCTTGGATCAGGCCGCGTTCTTGATCGTCGCCATGTCGATCACGAAGCGGTAGCGCACATCGTTCTTCGCCATGCGCTCCCAGGCTTCGTTGACGTTCTTGATGTCGATCATCTCTACGTCGCTGACGATGCCGTGCTCGGCGCAGAAGTCCATCATCTCCTGGGTTTCGGCCATGCCGCCGATCGCCGAGCCGGTCAGGTTTCTGCGACCGAAGATCACGCTGCCACCGGTCAACGGCGGGTCCAGTTCGGTCAGCACACCGACCAGGCACATGGTCGCTTCGCGCTTGAGCAGGCCCATGTACGGGTTGGTGTCATGGCCGACCGGGATGGTGTTGAGCAGGAAGTCGAAGCTGCCGGCATGCGCCTTCATCTGCTCGGCATCGCGCGAGACCAGCACTTCGTCAGCGCCCAGGCGCTTGGCATCGGCGCCCTTTTCCGGGGTGGTGGTGATCATCACCACGTGCGCGCCGAGCGCCTTGGCGAACTTCACGCCCATGTGGCCGAGGCCACCCAGACCGATCACGCCGACCTTCTGGCCCGGGCCGACCTTCCAGTGGCGCAGCGGCGACCAGGTGGTGATGCCGGCGCACAGCAGCGGCGCGGCTGCCTTCAGGTCCAGCGTTTCGGAGACCTTGACCACGAAACGCTGCTCGACCACCACGTGGTCGGAATAGCCGCCGTAGGTCGGTGCGCCGCTTTCACGCTCGCGGCCGTTGTAGGTCCAGGTCGCACCTTCGGCGCAGTACTGCTCCAGGTCGTGCTGGCAGGCATCGCAATGGCGGCAGGAATCGACCATGCAGCCGACACCGGCGTGGTCGCCGACCTTGAAGCGGGTGACCTCGCTGCCGACTTCGGTGACCCGGCCGATGATCTCGTGGCCCGGCACCATCGGATAGATCGAGCCACCCCAGTCGTCGCGGGCCTGGTGCAGGTCGGAATGGCAGATGCCGCTGTACAGGATCTCGATGCGCACATCGTTCGGGCCAACCGCGCGGCGCTCGAATTCGAAGGGCACCAGCGGGTCGGTATGGGTGTGGGCGGCGTAACCACGGGCGAGGGACATGGGGAATCCTTGGCAGGGTTTGTCGAAAGGCGTTTTACAATACGCTCCGTACCTCAGGGTAAGAAGCGTATATATCGGCATGATTCATCAAGGCAGACTGCACAATCATGGCCACTGACAACCTGACCCACCTGGCCGCCTTCGCTGCGGTCGCCCGCCACCRCAGTTTCCGCCGCGCCGGTGCCGAACTGGCCCTGTCGACCTCGGCGGTGAGCTATGCGATCCGCGCGCTGGAGGAACGGCTGGGGGTGGGCCTGTTCCACCGTACCACCCGCAGCGTGGCCCTGACCGAGGCCGGGCAGCGCCTGCTGGAGCGCCTGCAGCCGGCGCTGGGGCAGGTGCATGACGCGCTGGAGGAAATGAACCACTTCCGCGCGGTGCCGGCCGGCCTGCTGCGGATCAATGCGACGCGGGCGGCGGTGGCGACCCAGTTGGGGCCGCGGCTGGCGCGGTTCCTGCACGCGCATCCGGACGTACGGGTGGAGCTGACCGAGAACGATGGCCTGGTCGATATCGTTGCCGAGGGTTACGACGCGGGCGTGCGCCTGCACGAGTTCGTGCCCGAAGACATGGTGGCGGTGCCGATGGGGCCGCCGCTGCGCGGCTTGATCGTCGGCTCGCCCGAGTACCTGCGACGCCGGCCGGCACCGCAGCATCCGCGCGACCTGGCCACGCATGAGTGCGTGCGCTTCCGCTTCGCCAGCGGCCATCTGTACAAGTGGCAGTTCGAGCGCGAGGGCCAGACACTGGAGATCGACGTACCGGGCCGGCTGACGCTGTGCGAGCAGGGCACGGTGGTTGGCGCGGTGCTCGATGGCATCGGCCTGGCCTATGTGCTGGAAGACACCGCGCGTCCTTATCTGGACGATGGGCGACTGGTGGCGGTACTGGAAGACTGGAGCGAACCGTTCGCCGGGTTCGCGTTGTACTACCCGAAGCAGCGGCAGATGCCCGGCGCGTTACGTGCGTTCGTGGACATGTTGCGCGAGTGAAGCGCGGCGGGTGATGCAGTGCCGACCAACGGCCGGCACCCACCCGCGTCAGTAGATCCACGCCATGCGTGGATGACTCTCCAGGAGTCTCCGCACAGCACGTGGATACCGTGGATGCCGATGAACACTCGGACTTCTACGACAGCCCAGACCTCGCGGAGAGGTTGTCCACCATCTTTCTATACATTGCTGTGAGCTGGACGGCCCGGCGGCGACTTACTTCTGTCTGAAGCCCTGTCAGAAGGTAGTCATTCCAGCGTGCGTCCAGCATCTCTGAGAACTGGTGAAACAGCTGCCATTCGTCGTCTACGTTCGGCACGCGGCACTTGGACAGGTAGTCCATCACTGCGCTCAGGTCGTCGTTGGGATGGCACCTGTCCGGCCTTCCAATTCTAGGATGTGCTGAGTTCCGATTGCAGAGGGAATGAAAATAGACGTGGGTAAAATCGCGCACGGATTCGCGGATATCCCAGCTCCACAGTTCGCCTTCAGAACAGTTCGCGCGGAAGTAATCCATTGCTGATATGCGATGATCATGCAGATCCTGAATTTCTGCGCCGTGGTCACGAGTATGTCGTTCGCTTGCGAAGCCTCTGAGAATGCACCAGTAGAGAAAGAACGCAGTAGCTTGATCCCAGTGCTTCCACCTGTCTGAATTGTCATTCTTCTCTGGATGATCATTTCCGATGGCAGCATGGCTTGGCAAGGAGTAGCGGTGCATCTGTGCAAGCTTGATCTGCCACCGCCGGGGAGTGCTGGGGAGAACAAGCATGCAGTCTGGACGAGAGGTGAGCATCGCGGCCGTTCTCTTGGGCATATCCTCGACAATGAGTTGAGGAGCCGCCTCAACCAGATCCTCAGCGAGGGAGGTCGGAGACAACTGCAATGGCAGGTTGTCTACTGTTGACGGATCAAACCAGATTGAATCTACCCAGCAGACGAAGTGGCGGCCTGATTTCCGGGGTGGGTAGTACGCGGGTGCGAGAATCTCGTGACTCCAGCTGATTTCCAGACCCGTGGGGCGGTGAGACATTTCGCCAAGGGAATTGGAATACGCGAAGGAGGTTGGCTTTGGCGTCTGCGCACCGATACGTTCGGCAATGGAAAGAACCGGATCACTATCGATTCGCTGGCCCAAGAGGTTGCAGAGTTCGGAAAAGAGAAATCGCATGCGACCGCACCGTTTGGATCAACCATGGATGGTCCATTCAGTTTCTTAAGTAAGCCATACAAGAAGTTGCAAAGATTCGCGTGAGACCATTTTGCGAGAATGCGTCGTAGCTCGACCGCCGCAGGCTGGCCACGCTACGCAGCCTGCAGCATAGGTTCCATCAGGTGCAGGCAGTCACGCAGATGCGCATCCACCGATGCGTCTTCGGCAACCACACCGATGGCGCGTTCGCGCAGTGGTTCGGCCACGGCCATGGACAGCACCAGACGCGCCATCCGTTCTGGATCACCGGCGCGCAGCAGACCACGCTGCTGCTGCCGCGCCAGCCAGTCCGCCAGCAACGCACGTCCGCGGCCGATGCCGTTGTCCAGGTAGGCCCGCAGCAGCGCGTCCTTGCCGGGGAAGTCGGTGGTCAACAGGCGGAATACCCGCACCGCCTGCGCTGACAATGCCTGCGCGCACACCGCCTGCAGGATGTCGTGCAGCAGCGGCAGCACGTCTTCGGCGTGGCGGGCATCACGTTGCAGCTGCGGTGCGAAGCCATCGGTCCACTCGCGCACCGCCAGGCCTACCAGCTCATCACGGTTGCCGGCATGCCGGTACACCGTCTTCTTGGCCACGCCGGCATGCACGGCGACGGCTTCGATGGTGGTCGCTTCGTAGCCCTGCGCCAGCAGCAGATCCAGCGTCGCCTGCAGCACGGCATGGCGGACGTCGGCCTCTGGCCGTGCTGGACGCCCGCGGCGACGGGGTGGTGCGATCGGATCGGGAGGCGCAGTAGCGGTCATCGCGCACATTCTAGCGCATTTCGATAATTGCGAAACGAAGTGCGTTTCCGTATTTTCCGGACTTCACCTCCCCAAGGATTCACCATGGACACCGTCGCCAACGCTCACGCCTGGCTGGACCACCACGATCTGCTCCACCCCTCACCGATGCACCTGGAAACCGGCATCCAGCGCCGCGAAGACGGCACTCTGTTGGTGGCGGTGCGCACCGATCTGCATGGCTGCAAGGGCCGCATGCTGGACTGGTGGTTCACCTTCTTCGAGACCACCCAGCACATCCGCTGGTGGCAC
>NZ_JBFRFE010000364.1:0-4349 GCF_052114665.1 Stenotrophomonas sp. 2YAF22
GGTTACAACGATGCCGGCAAGGACGTGGCGCGCTCGACGCCCGGCGAAGGCCGCGGCGTGTATGCGGGCGTGCGCTGGCGCTTCGACTGATTCCAGCAGGCGGCGCCGGACCTGATCCGGCGCCGCTGACCCCAGGTCAGCCGATACGCCACGCTGGCAGGCGTTCGCTGCGCTTCCAGAGGGCTGGCGCAAAAGCGATCAACACCATTGCTGCCAGCCACTTCGGCGACGTGCTGAGCAGTGTAGAAGCCAATGCGGCATCCAGCGGAGCCGCGTCCTCCTGCCAGGGGTTGTAGCCCAGGTAAATGATGCTGCCCGCCCACCACAGCAGGGCCACCCCGATACCCACCAGCAGCATGGCCATCGTGCGACAGGTCCAGCGCTGCGAGGTCGTCCCCCATTCGCGGGAAATGGCCACCAGCAGGCCGACCACCAGCAGCGACACCAAGGCCACCAGGCCGATGTCGACCTTGTGCCCGATGCGTTCATAGGTGCAGGCGCGGCACTGGGCTTCTTCGGCGGCCGCATCTGTTGTGGGCGGGGTGGCCGTAGGCCCGGACTGGGCCAGCACCGCGAAGGGCATCAACAGGGCGAACATCGCCACCATCAGCCAACGAACGAACTTCCTGTTCCTGCGTGCAGCGACATCCATGCGCTTCTCCTTGCGTGTGATTGATATTAAACGTCGTGGCAGATCCTGTTACAACGCCTTGAATACCTGCATCAGGCTGACCGCATCCGGCGCCAACTGCTGCGCAAGCCAGCCCAGCCCGGCGAAAAACACCAGCAGGCCCAGCAGCGGCCAGATCGTATGGGACAGGCACAGCCGCCACCACCCCTGCGCCTGCATGCCCTGCATCCGCTTGTACAGACCCCCGGCGATGGCCGCATCCACCAGCAGCTCGGCCATCAGCACCGGCGCCGACCAGACCACCCAGGCACTGGCCACGAGCACTGTAGCCACCAGCGCGATGACGCCGAGAATGGCCAGCAACGGCAGGCCTGCGTCGCCGTCGGCCACGTCCAGCAACGATGCGCTGTCGGCGCTCGCGCTGGAGGACGCTGCGGCTTCACCCCAGGAAGCGGACGCGCCACCACCGCCGGAATGCCCGCCGCTGCCGGTCCACGGCGATGCCTGACTGTCACCGCCGCCAGGCGCGGAACCCAACCCATCGGCCACCGCATCCCAGCGCCACCGGATCCAGACCCACATCAGCAGCAGGAACACGCCATAGGCGATCAGCACGGCCAGCGGATAGCGCAGCAGCATCGCGTCCATGCCTGCCAGGCGCAGCACGTGCGAGGCGAGGAATCCGGCGGCACCGGTCAGCACGACAATCACGGCCATCTGCAGCCGCGGCCAGCCACGATGCTGCAGCTGCCGACGTGCACGCATCGCTTCGCTGCTGCGGCTGCCCGGCATTGAAAAAGGCTGGCGTGCGTGCTTCATGCCGCCGCCTTGGTCACCGCCTCGATGCGATGACCATCTGGATCGATCACGAACGCAGCGTAGTAGCGCTCGCCGTAGTCCGGGCGCAGACCGGCAGGTCCGTTGTCCTGGCCTCCGGTGGCCAAGGCAGCACGATGGAAGGTATCAACGGCATCGCGCGTAGTTGCCGTCAACGCCAGATGGAAGCCAGGTCCCGGCGCAACCGCATCGTCGCGCAGCTTCAGGCACAACAGGTCTTCATCCTCGACCAGGCCATAGCCGATCGCAGTGTCGTCTTCGAAAACGCGGCGGTAACCGAGTGCTGCAAGAACGGCATCGTAAAAGCGACCTGCACGCTCGAGATCGCGGACACCCAACGAGAGGTGGTGCAGCATGCAGACATCCTTGCCAAGCACGCGCGGGCTGCGCTGGCCGGATTCTACCCTGCCGTGGCGCCGCGTCTACAGGTCACGTCCCGTCCAGTTCCCGCCCGATCCACGGCAACCGCATTCCGGTGTGGATCCTATATTCTGGGCAGCCACGGAACGGATCGGCTCCTGCATGCAAGCGTCCCAGTTCACCCGCCCTGTTGCCATCGTCATGTTCCTGCCGATGATCGGCCTGGCAGGCTGGGGGTCGTGGTTCGCGACCTATTGCATGAGTGACGGCTGCCTGGGCGTGTTTCCACTTTGGCTTGGCGCAATGGCGGCCTTGTTCCTGCAGGCACTGCTGGTCTTGCCTCTGCATGCCTGGGCACTGAAACGGCAAGGGGCCGATGCGGCCAGCCGCTATGTACGCTGGCTGGTGGCATCCAGTATCGCTGTGATGGTGCCCATGTTTGCCGGGTGGGTCTACATGTTCTTCAAGTAGTCCGCGCGCCGCTCAAGCAGGCGGTGCGGCTGCCTTCAACAGCTGCGCAGCCACCTGGTCGAACGGGGCGATGTCCTGCAGTGCGCGGCTCATCGCCACTGCGCCTTCCACACTGGCAATCACCAGGCTGGCCAGGCCGGTCGCCTGGGCAGGCGCGTGCCCATCGGCGACGAACGCCTCAGCCAGGTGCCCCTGCCAGCGGGCAAACACCTCGGCGGCCGCCGCACGTGGCTGGCTCGGCAGGGCCTCCACCGGCTCCTCGACGGCTGCCGCCAGCACCGGGCAGCCGGCACGAAAACCGGTGCGCAGCAGGCGCTCGCGCCACAGCGCCAGGAACTGCTGCAACCCCTGCACCGCGCCGCCCTTCAGCAGTTCGATCAGCAGCGCCTCCACCTTGTCGCCGGCCATCGTGGTGGCCCGTGCCAACAATTCCTGCTTGCCGCCCGGGAAGTGGTGATACGTGGACCCGAGCGGCGCATCAGCCAGTTTGGTCACTTCGCGGATGCTGGTCGCGTTGAGGCCCACACGCGCGAGCATCTGCGCTGCGGCATCGATCACACGCTGGGGGGCATCGGATGATCGCGGGCTCACGGCCGGCTCCTTGCTAAGACAGTCGTCATAGACTAGCGTATCGACCGTTCTATAACAGTCGTCATAACCATGAATCTCTGGTTCCGCCTGCTCCACCTGCTGCTGTGCAGCCTGTTCCGGCCGAAGCTGGAGGCCCCGTTCGGCGTCTCCCGCCTGCAGTTCCGGGTGCTGCCCAACGACCTGGACAGCAACCTGCACATGACCAACGGCCGCTACTGGAACATCTTCGACCTGGGCCGGCTGGACCTGATCCTGCGCATGGGCCTGGGCAAGGTGGCGCTGCGTGAGAAGTGGGCGCCGATTGTTGGCGCCGGCACCATCCAGTTCCGGCGCGAGCTGAAGCCGTTCCAGCGCTTCACCCTGGAAACGCGACTGGTCGGCTGGGTCGGCACACGCGGCATCATGGAGCAGCGCGTACTGATCGGCCCGGAGCAGAAAACCGCCACGCGTGCACTGCTGATCACCGGCATCTACGACCGCCGCGCACGTCAGTTCGTCGGCATGCCACAGATGATGGAATCGATCGGCGTGGTTGCTCCGCCCTCGCCGGCCCTGAGTGCGGCAGCCGAGGCGCTGCTGGCTGCCGACCTGGCGTTGAAGCAGGACCATGATTGACCCCTGCGGCGCAGATCAGGGGGCAGACGCCTCCACCTTCATGGGGGTCACGAAGGTGATCTGCGTGCGGCCACCCACATGCAGCACATACTCGAAGGTCTGCCGCATCTGGCTGTACGCGCCACCTTCGGGCGCGCCATAGTTGGCGCCGACGCTCACGGTGTGCCGACCGGGCGTCAGTGGCTTGAGCATCAGCCAGTAGCCGTCGGCCGCAGCCAATCTCGAGTCGTCGTCATCCGGATCCATGCGGAAGCAACCTTCGCTCTTCACCCGGTGCAGGCGCATGTCACCCAACGGCTGCCCGTCCAGCAGCACCACAGCGCTGACAAGATAGTCGTTGTTGATCGCCGCGCCGGCCTGCAGCTCCTCGCAGGAGACGTCTTCCCCGGTCTGGTAGCTGGCCATGTTGATGATGGGCAGCAACAGGTGCCTGCCTTCGGGCACCACGCACTGCCTGCGTGGCTGGAAGCGGCCATTGGTTCCTGCCAGGTTCCAGACCGGCCCCTCCTGGCCCAGTTCGCACAGGCGACCATCGGGATCCAGGTAAGGCGCAACCCTCTGCGCGTCAGCCCAGCGCCACCAACGCGCTGTCCATTCGCTCAGGGAAATGCCGGCCACCGCCTCACGTGTGACCGGTGACGCTGCAGGCGCGGCAATGGCGCTCGCCTGACCTGCAAACATCAGTACCGTGGCCACGCCGGCCAAGCGCAGCCTGCTGCCGATTCCGTTCTGCATTCCCTGCCTCGTCGTCCCTGGCGGCCACCGTGCGCGGCCCGCTCGGTGGACACTCTATCGCAGCGGCGTCGCGTCCGCTGGTGATGCGTTTCTGTGAGTGGCTTCTGGC
>NZ_JBFRFE010000365.1:0-4346 GCF_052114665.1 Stenotrophomonas sp. 2YAF22
GGTGTGAGCGGCATGGATGCCGCGACCAAGCCCCCATGGACGGGTTCACGGCGTCCCCCTCCACCGGACCCATCCCGCCATCTCACAGGAACCCAGCTTTTGACGTTGCTCCGGTCTCTGCAGGTGCAGGGTGCAACCCTGCAAAAGAAATACCACCCTACGCCGCCGTCGGTTGTGCAATCTCTCCCCGCGCACTACGATCCTGCGGTTCGCGCGCACGCGCGCGCCACGTATTCCTGCTGAGCGCCCCGTGCGCCGCACCTGCCAACCCGAGGTATCCATGGTCATCAAACCGCGCGTCCGCGGCTTCATCTGCGTCACCACCCACCCGACCGGCTGCGACGCCGCCGTCAAGCAGCAGATCGACTACATCCGTGCGCGCCCGCCGATCCAGAACGGCCCCAAGCGCGTGCTGGTGATCGGCGCCTCGACCGGCTACGGCCTGGCCGCGCGCATCACTGCCGCCTTCGGCAGTGGCGCGGCAACCCTGGGCATCTTCTTCGAGCGCCCGGGCAGCGAAACCAAGCCGGGCACGGCGGGCTGGTACAACTCGGCGGCGTTCCACAAGTACGCCGACGAAGCGGGTCTGTATGCCAAGAGCATCAACGGCGATGCGTTCTCCGATGAGGTGAAGGCCAAGACCATCGAGATGATCAAGGCCGATCTCGGCCAGGTCGACCAGGTGGTCTACAGCCTGGCTGCGCCGCGCCGCAAGCATCCCAAGACCGGCGAGATCATCAGTTCCACGCTGAAGCCGATCGGCGAGCCGATCACCCTGCGTGGCCTGGATACCGACAAGGAAGTGCTGACCGAAACCCACCTGCAGCCGGCCACCCCGGAAGAAATCGCCGGCACCGTCGCGGTGATGGGCGGCGAGGACTGGCAGATGTGGATCGACGCGCTGGCCGATGCCGGCGTGCTGGCCAATGGCTGCACCACCACGGCCTTCACCTATGTGGGCGAAGAGATCACCCAGGCGATCTACTGGAATGGCTCCATCGGTGCTGCCAAGAAGGATCTGGACGACAAGGTGCTGGGGCTGCGCGAGAAGCTGGCCAAGATCGGCGGCGATGCGCGCGTATCGGTGCTGAAGGCGGTGGTGACCCAGGCCAGCTCGGCCATTCCGACCATGCCGCTGTACCTGTCGCTGCTGTTCAAGGTGATGAAGGAAAAGGGCACCCACGAAGGCTGCATCGAGCAGCTCGACGTGCTGTACGACATCCTGTACGGCGCCAAGGCCGATGGCGTGGCGGTCGATCGCCTGCGGCACGACCTGGTCGACGGCGATGGCCATACCGTTGCGCTGATCGATGAGGAAGGCCGCCTGCGCGYCGACTACAAGGAAATGGCCGCTGACGTGCAGGGCAAGGTTCTGGCGCTGTGGCCGCAGGTGACCAACGAGAATCTTTACGAGATCAGCGACCTGGCCGGCTACAAGGCCGATTTCCTGCGCCTGTTCGGTTTCGGTGTCGAGGGCGTCGATTACGAAGCGGACGTCAACCCGGATGTGAAGATCGATAATCTGGTCGATCTGACCTGATCGAAAAAGGCCGGCGCAAGCCGGTCTTTTTTTGCGCTGAGGTGCCGGTCGCTGGCCGGCAACCCAAGGGTTCCCGAGCTGCCGGCCAGCGGCCGGCACTACCTTCTGTCAACCGAACTCGAAGTTCATCGCCGGCGCTGCGGGGCCGACGAAATCGCCCTGCACGTAATCGACGCCGGCACTGAACAGCAGTGTCATCGAGTTGGCGTCGCTGACGAACTCAGCCATGGTGCGGATGCCGGCTTCCTGCGCGCGTGCGGTGATCTGGCTGACCCGGTCGATGTTCTCGCGGGTGGCGGCCAGGTCGCTGGTGAAACCGCGATCGAGCTTGAGGAACTGCGGCTGGAAGTGGGCCAGCAACTGGAACGAATCCAGGCCCGAGCCGAACTGTTCCAGGCCGATCCGGCAGCCGAGCGGTGCCACTTCCGCCAGGAACTGCTGGGCGCTGCGCAGGTGGGTGAACACCTTCGACTCCGGCGCATGCAGCCACAGTCGTTCGCCCGGCACGCCGTGTGCCTGCAACTGCTGGCGCAGCGTGGCGATCATCTTTGGATCATCGAACGATTCCGGCGTGACCTTCACCAGCATCTGCGTGGTATGACCCTCGCGGGCACGCGCACCCAGTTCCGTGATTGCCTGCGAGACGACCCAGCGATTGATGTCCGCCAGCAGGCCATGCTCTTCGGCAATGCCGAGGAACGCGGTCGGGCTCAGCAGCTCTCCGTTGTGTTCCAGCCGCAGGTAGGCTTCGTACAGCTCCAGCGACTCGCCCTGCAGGTTCAGCACCGGCTGGTAATGCAGGTGGAAGCCATCGCCTGCCAGGGCTTCGCGGATACGCGCGACCCAGCGTTGCACGCGCTCTTCTTCCACGCGATCAACGGCGGCCGGGTCGAAGATGCGGCAGGTATTGCCGAGGGCGGCTGCGGCCTGCGTGCATTCACTGGCGCGCGCCAGCACTTGGCCGATGCTGGCGATCTTCTCGCCCACCTGCACCCCGCCAATGCTGACGGTCACCGTGGCCGAGCGCGCGCCGATGCTGAAGACGTGTGCGGCGTAGGCTTCACGGATGCGCTCGGCCAGTGCCACAGTCTGTGCATAGGGGCCGGACTGCAGCACGGCGAAACTGTGTTCGCCGAAACGGGCCAGCTGCGCATCTTCGCCAACGACGTCGGCCAGTAGCGCGGCGAGTGCGCCGATCAGGGCGTCGGCCGAGGCCAGTCCGATATCCGGGATCAGGCGCGCGTAGTGGTCCGGTTCGACCATCAGCAGGCCGAACTGACCCTCGCTGCGCCCCGCCTGGGCAACTGCGTCCTCGACCTGCAGCATGAAGGTCGGGCGGTTGAGCAGGCCGGTGACCTGGTCGCGTTGGCGCAGGTCTTCGACCTCACGCGCCAGCTCCGGGTCGAATTCCATGCGCCGGCGGAACACTACCTGCAGGCAGGATTCGCCCTCGTAGGTGGCCGCGGTGAACTCCATCGTCGCCGGGAAGGCGTTGCCGTCCTGGTGGCGGGCGTCGAGCTGGTACTGCGGGGGGGGCGCTTCGCCGCGGCTCAGTGACTTCAGCAGCTGCTTGAAATCATCCACGTGCTGGGCGGCGACCATGTCCAGCAGCGAGATGCCTTCGACTTCCTCGAAATCCTCGTAACCGAACATGTCCAGATAGGCATCATTGGCGCGGATGTGCATGCCTTCGTGGACATAGGCAATCGGCTCGCGCGACGAGGCGATCAGCGCGTCACAGCGACGCTCGGTCTCGCGCATCTGCGCTTCGATCCTGCGCAGGCCGCGGCGTGCCTGCAGGTCGACCCACTGGTCGCGGACCACGGCCAGCAGGTGTTCGGCGCGCTGGCGCAGGGCGAGGGCGCGAACGCCGTTGCTGCTGGCCTGTACCAGTTCGTCCTCGTCGATGCGCTCGGCCAGCAGCACCAGCGGGATGTCCTTGCCGCTGGCGGCGATGTGCTGGGCCACCAGTGGCAGCGGGATGCTCTGCGAGGGCGCAGCCAGCACCAGGTCGATCGCCTGGCTGGCCAGTACCTGCGACAGCTCGGCCGAGTCCTGCGGGCGCCATGGGCGCACGGCGATGCCGCTGTTGCGCAGGGTGCTGACGATGGCTTCGGCGTTCTCGCCGCTGTCATCGACGATCAGCAGGCGGATGGTGATGTCGTTCGCGTTCTGCATGCACTGCTCCCCAATCTGCAAATCTAGATACACGATGCGTGGCGGCGCGTCCATGCGCGCAACGCTTGCGTGCCCGGAACGGCGATGCGGTTCACACCACGCCGCCGGCCGCGTGCCCGCTGGCCCAGGCCCACTGGAAGTTGTAGCCGCCCAGCCAACCGGTCACGTCCAGCACCTCGCCGACGAAATGCAGGCCGGGTACGCGCTTGGATTCCAGCGTCGAGGAAGAGACCTCGTTGGTATCGACACCGCCCAGGGTGACTTCGGCGGTGCGGTAGCCCTCGGTGCCGCTGGCCACCAGTGGGAACGCTGAAAGTACCTGTGCTGCCTTGCGCAGGTCCGGCTCGTCCAGCTGGCGTACCGGGCGGTCGGGCAGCCAGTGCTCGCACAGGCGCTGCGCCAGTCGCTTGGGCAGCACATCGCCCAGCACCGTACGCAGTTCCGCGGCGGGGCGTTCACGCTTCATCTGCCGCAGCCACTCGGCGGCATCCTGGCCGGGCAGCAGATCCAGCGACAGCGCGTCGCCGGGCTGCCAGAACGAGGAAATCTGCAGGATGGCCGGGCCACTGACGCCACGATGGGTCAGCAGCATGAAGTTGCGGAAACTCGTGCCATTGCAGCTGGCCTC
>NZ_JBFRFE010000366.1:0-4336 GCF_052114665.1 Stenotrophomonas sp. 2YAF22
GCTCGAAGCCGGCCTGCCCCATCATCGCCTTCAGCTCTTCCTGCGGCGGATGCTTGCGGATGCTCTCGGCCAGGTACTGGTAGCTGTCCGAATCGTTGGCGAACAGCTTGCCCAGCTTCGGCAGGATCTTGAACGAGTGGAAGTCGTAGATCGGCTTGAACCAGTCCGCGGTGACTTCGGAGAACTCCAGCACGCGGGCCTGGCCGCCCACCTTCAGCACGCGGAACATCTCGCGCAGGCCAGCGTCCTTGTCGGTCACGTTGCGCAGACCAAAGGCGATGGTCACCAGGTCGAAGCTGTTGTCCGGGAACGGCAGGGCCTCGGCGTTGCACTGCACATAGTCCAGGCCCAGCACCAGGCCGCGGTTGGTCAGGCGGTCACGGCCGACCGACAGCATGCCGGCGTTGATGTCGCCCAGCACCACCGAGCCCTCGGCACCGACGCGCTCCTTCAGCAGCGCGGCGATATCGCCGGTGCCACCAGCCAGGTCGAGCACGCGGTCGCCCGGCTTCACCTGCGCGGTGGCGACGTAGTAGCGCTTCCATGCCCGGTGCACGCCCATGCTCATCAGGTCGTTCATCAGGTCGTAGTTGCGCGCGACCGACGTGAACACCTGGCCGACCAGCTTCTGCTTGTCCTTGGCGTCAACGTCGCGGAACCCGAAATGGGTGGTACCGGATTTGTAAGGGGATTCGCTCATGCCCCCGATTATCGCACCGCCGGGCCGCTGCGGGGAACGCTGGCCGTATCATGGCGCCCCACGACCTACCGGAGCCCCGCATGATCACCACGCCCGACTACCAGGCCCTGCTGCAGACCGCCATTGCCGAAGCCCGCCAGGGGCTGGCAGAAGGCGGCGTGCCGATCGGCGCGGCGCTGTACCACAACGACGGCCGCCTGCTTGGCTGCGGCCACAACCGCCGCGTGCAGGAAGGCGATCCGTCCGTGCATGGCGAGACCGATGCCTTCCGCAAGGCCGGCCGCCAGCGCCGCTACCAGGACACCATCATGGTCACGACCCTGGCTCCCTGCTGGTACTGCTCGGGCCTGGTGCGGCAGTTCAACATCGGCACGGTGGTGGTCGGCGAATCGCGCACCTTCCAAGGCGGCATCGACTGGCTGCGCGAAAACGGCGTCAGCGTGATCGACCTGGACAGCCAGGAATGCGTCGACCTGCTAGGCGGTTTCATTGCGCAACATCCGGAAATCTGGAACGAAGACATCGGCGAATGAGCATCCGCCACTGCTGATGAGTCCGCCTTGATGAACGCTTCAGTGCCGGCACAGCCTTGTGCCGGCAGCGTCTTCCCGCTTCAACGTGAACTGCTGCGCAGTCAGCTGCGTGCGGTCAACACACGCCACTAACATCCTGCTGCGCAGCCACGTCTAGGGTGGAACGCAACCGGGCCCCCTGCCCCGGGTTGGAGCCGATCATGCAAGCGCATGCCGTACGTCCTCGCAGTGACCCGGCCCTGGCCGCGATCTGGAGCCGACTGCAGCAGCAATACGCACTGCACCAGCGCAGTGCCCCGTTCTGGAGCGCCTACCAGGACATGCAGCAGGATCTGCTGCACGACCATCCCCGCGACCTGGTGCGCCTGTGCAATGCGATGGCCGCCATGGCCGAACGCCTGGGTGCGGTTGAACACGCACAGCTGCTGCGCCATCGCCACGCTGGCTGCACATCACGCTGACGCGGCATGCACCGCCGCCCGGGCCACACTGTAATGGGCCCCCACTCCCTTCACCTCCAACCGATTGGATCGTCATGCACGCTGAAGTTCCCGCCATTCCCCCTGTCATCAATGTCGATGCGGAGCTGGATTACTGGCGCCGCCAGCACGCCGATGGCGCACTCGCGCACACCTCGTTCGGCACCTATGTCCCGTGGATCAAGTTCGCCTGTGATTCGCTGATCACCCAACCACGCGCCAGCAACGCCCAGCGCGATGAGCTGTTCCAGACCCAGTACGCCCTGCAGATCATGCCGCGCCTGAGTGAAGCGCAGGCCCGCGAATTCGTCGAACGCTGCTGGCAGCACGTTTACCTGGCCAGCCCGGTGCGCAGCCAGGAAGCACCGCGCCTGCGCGCCTGAGCCACGCGTTCGACTGCACGGCACCTGCACGGCCATGTGTCGATGATCGTCGCCATTCCCGTGGAACGATGACGATGAGCGCAAGGAACCTGTTCAATACGATCGCCAAGAAGGCCGCGGCCGCCACCGGCTCGCCGTGGACCTTCCTGGCCGCGGTGGTGATCGTCGTGCTGTGGGGCATCAGTGGCCCGATATTCAAGTTCAACGACACCTGGCAGCTGGTGATCAACACCGGCACCACCATCATCACCTTCCTGATGGTGTTCCTGATCCAGCACACGCAGAACTCGGACACCGCGGCGATGCAGATCAAGCTGGACGAGCTGATCCGCGCCACCGCCGAGGCCAACAACGAGCTGCTGGACCTGGAAGAACTGGACGAAGAGCGCCTGGAAGAGATCCGCGCCGAGTACGAAAGAATGGCGCGCGAAGCGGGCGACGCGCTGACGCGGGTACGCGCCTGCCGCACCGAGCGGCGCGACGACGAAGCGGTGTAGCCCTGCTCATTGACCGGTAGTGCCGGGCGCTGGCCGGCAACTGCACGATCCCTGTTGATCCCGCGCGCTGCCGGCCAGCGGCCGGCACTACCGGTCTGCGGGCAGCTTGGCGATCACCTTGATCTCGAACTGGAAGCCATACAGCCAGGTCACGCCGATGCCGGTCAGGGTCGGGTGCGGCGCTTGGCCCCAGTACTCGGGCACGATCGCCCAGGCCTTCTCGAAGTTCGTTTCCGGATCGACCAGGAACACGGTCACGTCGATCACGTCATCGAACGTGCAGCCGGCCGCGGCCAGCACTGCGTTGAGATTGTCGAAGGCGCGGCGGACCTGGGTCTCGAAGTCCGGTTCGGGCGAGCCATCCTCGCGGCTGCCGACCTGGCCGGAAACGAACAGGAAGCCATTGGATCGGATCGCCGGTGAATAGCGGTTGCTCTCGTACAGCGCCTGCCGGCCGGCGGGAAAGACAACATCACGGTGGGACATGGGACGGATTCCAGACGGGAGTGCACCATCCTCCCCGCCACCGCTGTCTGGATAAACCGTGATGATCGGTCTAGATTGATTGCAAATTCCAAACAATCACAGCCACTGCCATGGACCGTTTCGAAGCGATGCGCGCGTTCGCCCGGGTGGTGGAGACCGGCAGCTTCACCCGCGCCGCGCACACGCTGCAGCTCAGCCGCACCACGGTCACCCAGCTGGTGCAGCAGCTGGAGGCGCATCTGCAGCTGCGCCTGCTCAACCGCACCACGCGCCGGGTCAGTGTCACAGCCGATGGCGCGGCTTACTACCCGCGCATCGTGCGCCTGCTGGCCGAGCTGGAAGAGGTCGAGGGTGGTCTGGGTGATGCCGCCGCACAGCCACGTGGGCGCCTGCGCATCGACGTTCCCGGCCCGTTCGCGCGGCTGTTGCTGGTGCCGGCGCTGCCCGGCTTCCAGGCGCGCTATCCGGAGATCCAGCTGGACATCGGCGTCAGCGACCGCGAGGTCGATGTCATCGCCGACAACGTCGATTGCGTGATCCGCGGTGGCACCCCGGCCGACCCGGCGCTGGTGGCGCGGCCGTTGGCGAGCCTGCCGATCGGCTTCCATGCCAGCCCTGGCTATGTGCAGCAATTCGGTGTGCCGGAACACCCGCGCGCGCTCGAAGGGCCAGACCACTGCACGGTAGGTTTTCTAAGCCCGCGCAACGGCCGCGCACGCGTGTTCACCGCGCAGCGCGGCGCCGAGCGCATCGAGGTGCAGGGGCGCTATTCAATCGGTTTCGATGATGGCAATGCCTATCTGGCGGCGGGTCTCGCCGGCCTCGGCGTGGTCGCGTTGCCCAGCTACATGGCCGAACCGCATGTGGCGCGCGGCGAGCTGCTGCCGGTGCTGCACGACTGGCAGTTRCCGCCGATGCCGATGCACGTGATGTTCCCGCCGAACCGGCACATGAGCCAGCGGCTGCGGGTGTTCATTGATTGGGTGGTGGAGACGTTGGGCTGAGCCACCGCTCGAGTGCGGCCACGCCGCATGCCACTCCATCCTCGTTCGCCATTGCAGCGCCCAGCGCGGCCGCCCGTGCGCGTGTATCCGCATGCTCGGCGAACGCCAGTGCATCGGCCAACACCTGCGGCTGCAACCGCTTGGGTGACAGTGGCGCCGGTGCCACGCCCAGGTGCTGCAGGCGATCGGCCCAGAAGAACTGGTCGGCGGCGAACGGCATCACCATCGACGGTATGCCGGCGCGGCATGCCGAA
>NZ_JBFRFE010000367.1:0-4333 GCF_052114665.1 Stenotrophomonas sp. 2YAF22
GCGCGGGGGTGTCCGCCGCATGGATGCGGCGGCCAAGCCCCCAGGGATGGGTTTACGGCGTCCCCCGCGTGCCCACGCTGCTCCGACCAAGCCGAGAGAACCCAGAGCCGACACGCTTCGGCTTTGCGCTTTGCGCCCTGGCTTGTAGAAAGCGCCCGCCGGCCGCAGGCCGGCCAACATCCCCCCGCTGCGCTGCGGCGCGACCTGCGGCCGACCGATCTGGGATAATGCGCGTTCTTGTTTCCTCTGCTGCCGGACCCGGTCATGACCCAGAAGACGCTGCTCAACGATACCCACCGCGCCCTTGGCGCCAAGATGGTCGATTTCGGGGGTTGGGACATGCCCATCCACTACGGCTCGCAGCTGGACGAGCACCACCTGGTGCGTCGTGAGTCGGGCGTGTTCGACGTCAGCCACATGACCGTGGTCGACCTGCGCGGCGACCAGGTCAAGCCGTTCCTGCGCCGCCTGCTGGCCAACTCGGTCGACAAGCTCAAGGCCACCGGCAAGGCGTTGTACTCGTGCATGCTGAATCCGCAGGGCGGCGTCATCGACGACCTGATCGTCTATTACCTGGGCGAGGACTTCTTCCGCATGGTGGTCAACGCCTCCACCCGCGAGAAGGATCTGGCGTGGCTGCGCGAGCAGGCTGCGCCGTTCAACGTCTCGGTCGAGCAGCGTCCGGACCTGGCGATCCTCGCCGTGCAGGGGCCGCAGGCGCGCGACATCGTCATCGGCCTGGCCCGCGAAGCCGACCGTGAGTCGCTTGGCAAGCTCGGCCGTTTCGCCGCGCTGCAGGTGCAGTCCGACGACGGCGTTGAACTGTTCGTCGCCCGCACCGGCTACACCGGCGAAGACGGTTTCGAGATCCTGCTGCCGCAGGATGCCGTGGTCGCGTTCTGGAACCGCCTGCTTGCTGCCGGCGTGAAGCCGGCCGGTCTTGGCGCGCGCGATACCCTGCGCCTGGAAGCCGGCATGAATCTGTACGGCCAGGACATGGACGAAGCGATCAGCCCCTACGAAGCGGCGCTGGCCTGGACGGTGTCGCTGGACGAAGGTCGCGACTTCATCGGCCGCGACGTGCTGGAGGCGCAGAAGGCGGCTGGCAACGCGCGTCAGATGATCGGCCTGGTGATGGATGAGAAGGGCGTGCTGCGCCATGGCCAGGCGGTCACCACTGCCGGCGGCCAGGGCGAGATCCTGTCCGGCACCTTCTCGCCGACCCTGGCCAAGGGCATCGCATTCGCGCGCGTGCCGGCCGGTGAACTCGGTCAGGTCACCGTCGACATCCGCGGACGTCAGGTGCCGGTGCGGGTGGTCAAGTTCCCGTTCGTGCGCGAAGGCCAGGCCCAGCCCGGCGTGCTTGGCGACGCCTGATCCAATCATGCCGGTCGTCACTGCCAGCAGTGGCGGCCGGTTGGTTACACTAGCCCCGTTTTTTCCACCCCCTGCATATCTCTGGAGCAGTCCCATGAGCGAGATCCCCGGCGACCTCAAGTTCCTCAAGTCCCATGAGTGGGCCCGTGTCGAAGGCAATGGCCGCGTGACCGTCGGTATTTCCGACCACGCCCAGGGCCTGCTGGGTGACCTGGTCTACGTCGAGCTGCCCGAAGTCGGCGCGACCGCCAAGGCCAACGAGCAGATCGCGGTCGTCGAGTCGGTGAAGGCCGCCTCCGACGTCTACAGCCCGATCAGCGGCACCATCGTCGAGGTCAACTCGGCACTGGCCGACAAGCCSGAAACCATCAACGAAGACGCCTWCGGCRAYGGCTGGATGTTCGTCGTCGAAGTGTCCAACAGCGACGAGCTCAACGAGCTGCTGGACCCGGACGCGTACGCCGAAGGCCTGGAAGACGAAGAGCACTGAGTCGTCGTTTCCCCAAAACGAAAACGGCCACCCTCGGGTGGCCGTTTTCGTTTTGGGGGAGGCTTCGAACTTATGCCGGCCGGTTCGCCGCATGCCATCGCCATGGCATCAGTCGGTGTTGAGCGCGGCCAAAAGGCGTGCGCAGTTTTGCGCAAATCCGCGTTTCCACCCCCGCGGCGGCGCGCCCGGATGTGAAAAGTTTTTGGCCTTGTTGCAGGTCCGTTGTGCTGGCGTTGGCGCGTGCGTTGCCATGCATGGCTGCGTCGCCGGGTGGCGTTCCGCTTCAGACCCCTACATGACGCAGAGTGCTTATTTCAAGTGTTTTTTCTTCGCTGTTCGCGCGCAGTTGATGGCAGCGACGATGCGCGATGCAGTGTTTGCCGGCGCTCGCGGAGGAACATCGGCAGGCGCGGGAAGGGCTTCCGGGACGCGGCGGATGTGAAAATTTTTCGCGGGGGTTGTTGACAGTAAAAAAAACCGTGATTAGGTTTCGCCTCAGCAGACCTTGCCTGCCAAACCGAGTGCGCAGAATCAATCGTCCGATGCGAAGCAGCCCCTCGAAGACCACCGCGATCCTCAAGACGGTGGACATGGCCCCGCTTCCCCCGGAGAAATGCAAGGCGACCCCTGTTCCGATGCCTGCTCCGCCGATCGTGGCGGGCATCACCGCATCCGTAACGGCGCGCCCGACGCGCCGGCGGTCCCCGCACGCAGCATGGGCGGGTTTGATCCACCTGGGCGTTTCAACTCCCTATCACTGACGAGGAGCCATCACCATGGCAACCAAGAAAGCTGCGAAGAAAAAGCCCGCCGCCAAGAAAGCGGTGAAGAAAGTCGCCAAGAAGGCCGCTGCCAAGAAGGCAGTGAAGAAGGTCGCGAAGAAGGCGACCGCCAAGAAGGCAGTGAAGAAGGCTGCCAAGAAGGTCGCCAAGAAGGCCACGGCGAAGAAGACAGTGAAGAAGGCGGCCAAGAAGGTAGCCAAGAAGTCCGCTGCCAAGAAGGCCGTCAAGAAGACCGCGAAGAAGGCCGTCAAGAAGGTAGCCAAGAAGGCCACCAAGAAGACTGCCAAGAAAGCCGCCAAGAAGACCACTGCCCGCAAGCCGGCCAAGAAGGTCGCCAAGAAGGCAGTGAAGAAGGCGACAAAGAAGACCGCCAAGAAGGCAGTGAAGAAGACTGCGAAGAAGGCGACCAAGAAGGCTGCCCCGAAGAAGGCTGCCAAGAAGGTTGCCAAGCGCAAGCCGGCCGCCCGCAAGAAGAAGGCCGCTCCGGTGGCCCTTCCGGCAACTCCGGCACCGCTGATCTAAGTACTTCCCGATAGCCGCACCCTGAGACCCCTTCCCCGACTGCCCAGCGGGGAGGGGGTTTTTTTATGGGCCGTCTGCGCCTGGCCAGCTGCGATGGTCAGCTGCTTCACAGGGAAACCGCTCGACCAGGAAATCCACGAAGCTGCGCAGCCGGGTCGAGTGATAGCGGTCGTGCGCATAGACCACGTGCATGGGCCGACCGTGCCGGCCATGTTCCGGCAGCAACGGGACCAGGCTACCCGCATCGATGTCTGCTGCCAGCAGCAGGCTCGACTGCAGGATGATGCCCTGGCCTTGCAGCGCGGCCAGTCGCAACGCTTCGCCGTTGTTGATCTGCAACCGTCCCGAAGGCGGCGCTGGCAATGCCGCTTCGTTGCCCAGCCAGTGCGACAGCGCAGCCGGATCCAGCGACAGGCATTGATGCTGCTGCAGCTCCTGCGCGTTGTGCGGCGTGCCATGCCGTGTGAGATAGGCCGGTGATGCACACAGGGTCAGCCGGTAGGCGCTGAGCGGACGCGCTACGAGATGCGTGGCGTCGGCCAGCGTGCCGATGCGGATGGCGGCCTCGAATCCTTCATCGGCCAGTTCGACCACGCGATCGGTCAGGACCAGTTCGACACTGACCTCGGGGTAGCGGTCCATGTAGGTCGACAGTGCCGGCACCAGCGCATGCGTGCCGAAGATCACCGGTGCACTGATCCGCAGCTTGCCCGCCGGTGCCAGATGGTGATGCTGTGCCTGCGCATCGGTTTCCTCCACCAGACGCAGGATCTCTTTGCAGCGACCGTAGTAGGCCTCACCGAAAGCGGTCATGTGCTGCCGACGGGTCGTGCGGCTCAACAGCTGCATGCCCAGCCGTCCCTCCAGGGCGCGCAAGTGCTTGCCGGCCATCGTTGCGGAGATGTCCAGCGCCGATGCCGCGGCACTGAGGCTGCCCTTTTCCACGGCCAGCACATAGACCTGCATGCTCTCCAACAGGTTCATCTGACACCCCGGGTTCTGAATGTTGAAACCTCGCCGGAGTTTATCAATCGAGGGTGTTCAAAGAGCATGTCCGCACGGCCAGATGGGCCGGCAGAACCTGGCAGGGCAACACATGAAACTGGATCTTGAAGGACGTACCGCGCTGGTCACCGGCGCAGGCAGTGGCATCGGCGCAGGT
>NZ_JBFRFE010000368.1:0-4317 GCF_052114665.1 Stenotrophomonas sp. 2YAF22
GGACACCGAATACGCGGTGCGCAACAACCTCGCCGCCGGCATGAAGCCGGCTCACGTAGTCGCCCTTCTCCTCGCACAGCTTCATGCCGGCGGCGAGGTTGTTGCGCACCGCGTATTCGGTGTCCAGGTCCTTGCGCAGCATCTCCTCCACGGTCTTGCCCGGCTCGGTGGCATGCGGGCGCATGTCCGGGTCGCCGCCCAGGAACAGGATCCGGCGCAGCAGCGCGTCGGCATGCTGGGTCTCTTCTTCCATCTCGTGGTTCAGGCGTTCGTACAGCGCGAACAGGCCCTGGTCCTCGTAGCGGCGGGAGTGGATGAAGTACTGGTCGCGGGCGGCGAGTTCGCCGCGCAGCAGTTCCTTCAGGCAGGCGATGACGTCCGGGTTGCCTTTCATGGGGGGAGCTCCTGTGAATCGATGGCGCCCATGGTGCCCCATCTGGAAATACGGTGATCTAATCGGAATCAGTCGCAGTTGCGCCTGCGGCTACAATCGGCCGACATGCTCGGAAAGGACCTGCAATGCGTCGTACGTGGCGGTGGATTCTGGGTGTGCTGGTGGCAATCGTGCTGCTCGCGGTGCTGGTCCTGTGGTTGCTGCTGCGCGGCAGCCTGGCCGAACTGGACGGCGAGCGCCCGTTGCCCGGGCTGGTCACAAAGGTCACCGTAGAGCGCGATGCGCTGGGGGTGGTCACCATCACCGCCGGCAACAAGGCTGATGCCCTGCGGGCGCTCGGCCGTGTTCACGCGCAGGAACGTTATTTCGAGATGGACCTGATGCGGCGCAGTGCCGCGGGTGAACTGTCCGCGTTGTTCGGGGCGAAGGCGATCGAAGCCGACAAGCGCATGCGCGTTCACCGCCTGCGCGCGCGTACCGAGGCCCATCTGCAGGACGCACTGGGCAGCGACCCTGCGGCCGTGCGCGCCTACGTGGACGGGGTCAACCAGGGCCTGGGCAGCCTGGCGGTGCGGCCATGGGCCTATCTGCTGCTGCGGCAGGCGCCCCGACCCTGGCGGGCCAGCGACAGCGTGCTGGCAGGCCTGGCCATGTACGCCGACCTGCAGGACCCCAGCAACCAGTCCGAACTCGCCCTGGAGCGCATCCGCTCGGTGGTGCCGCCGGCCCTGTATGCCCTGCTGGCGCACGACGGCAGCGAGTGGGATGCGCCGCTTGYCGGCGCTGCCCGCGGCAACGCCCCCCTGCCTGATGCCAGCCAACTGGACCTGCGCACGCTGAAGGCCGCGACCGGCGCGACTGCCGAGGATGCCGACGCGGTCGGCAGCAACAATTTCGCCGTCTCCGGCGCACTGACCGCCGATGGCCGTGCGATCGTCGCCGACGACATGCACTTGGGCCTGCGCGCGCCCAGCCTGTGGTTCCGTGTGCGCCTGCGCTACCCCGATCCACAGGCCGCGGGTGGCCAGGTCGACGTCAGCGGGTTCTCGCTGCCGGGCGTGCCGGCGGTGATTGTCGGCAGCAACGGCCACGTGGCCTGGGGCTTCACCAACAGCTACATCGACACTGCCGACTTCCGCACCGAGCCAGCGGACGCTGCAGTGACCGTGCATGAGGAACGGATCGTCGTGGCCGGCGCTGCCGACGTGCGTTTCCCGGTACGGGAAACCGCGTGGGGGCCGATCCTGCACACCCACGCCGATGGCAGCGGCGACGCCCTGCGCTGGGTCGCGCAGTTGCCGGGCGCGGTGCGCATGGACTTCGCCGACATGGCACGGGCCGCCGATCTGGACCAGGCCCTGCAGATTGCCGACCACGCCGGCATTCCCGCGCAGAACCTTGTGATCGGCGACCGCAGCGGGCGCATCGCGTGGCGCCTGGTCGGCGCGCGGCCTGACCGTGGCCCGGACTGCACGCCACTGGGTTTCAATGAAAATCAGGCCAACCAGGGCTGCGCACCCTGGCCGATCCGCAGCGACGCCGCGCCGAGCCTGATCGATCCTGCTGCGCATCGGCTGTGGACCGCCAACAGCCGCGTGGTGGACGAGGCGACCTTGGCCACCGTCGGCAATGGCGGCTACGACCTCGGTGCACGCGGACGGCAGATCCGCGACCTGCTGGCCACGCAGGAGCGTTTCGACGAACACGACCTGCTGGCAATCCAGCTGGACGACCGCGCGGTGTTCCTGCAGCGCTGGTGGGTGCTGCTGCAGGAGGTGATCGAGCACAGCGACGATCCGGCACTGAAGCGGTTGGGCACGGTAAGCGGCCATTGGGATGGTCGCGCCGCGATCAATTCGACCAGCTACCGGGTGGTGCGCGAATTCCGTACACAGGTGCTCGACACGCTGACCGATGCGCTGCTGGCACCGGCCCGGGCGCAGCTGGGCGAGGACTTCCTGGCACCGCGCTTGGCGCAGCTGGAAGGCGTCGCCTGGCCGATGCTGGAACAGCGCCCCGCCAACCTGCTGCCGCCCGCGTACGCGAGCTGGGATGCGCTGCTGGCTGATGCTGCACGTCGCACCGAAGCGGAGCTGTCCAAGCAGGGGCCGCTGGCGCACCGCAGCTGGGGCGAGCGCAATACCGCAGCGATCTGCCATCCGGTGGCGCGCGCCCTGCCTGCCTTCGCCAGTCGCTGGTTGTGCATGCCGGCCGATCCCCTACCCGGCGACCGTGACATGCCGCGTGTACAGACACCGGCCTTCGGTGCCTCGCAGCGGATGGTGGTCTCGCCCGGCCACGAAGCCGACGGCATCGTGCACATGCCGGGCGGGCAGAGCGGCCATCCGCTATCGCCTTACTGGGGCGCGGGACATGAGGATTGGGTGCACGGTCGCCCCACCCCGTTCCTGCCCGGCAAGGCAGAGCACACGATGACGCTGGCACCGGTGAAGTAGCGCCGGCCGCTGGCCGGCGACCGCCTGATGCCCGACTCGTGTGCGTGGTTGCCGGCCAGCGGCCGGCACTACTACGCCATCCGGCTGAGGGGATGGCCCTGTGGAGCCGCTCGGCGCGACCGGGTCAGGCCCTGCGGCGCTCGATCAGGTTCAACAGCGGCCCGGTCATTGCGGTGGTCACCAGCGCCATGATCACCAGCACCGCGAACAGGCGGTCGCCGAGCAGGCCCAGCTCGTAGCCCAGGTTGAGCACGATCAGTTCCATCAACCCGCGGGTGTTCATCAGCGCCCCCAGTCGCCACGCTTCGCGCGAGGCCATGCCGGTGCTGCGCGCCGCACTCCAGGTGCCCAGCAGCTTGCCCACCGTGGCCACTGCGATCACCACCACGCACAGCAGGATGTCGCTGCCCTGCAGCGCGTCGGCACGCATGCGCAGGCCGGTCATGGCGAAGAACAGCGGCAGCAGCAGGGTCACCGCGAACGGTTCGACCCTGGCCACCAGCAGCTGACGCAACTGCGCGTTGGACGACACCGCCACGCCCGCAGCAAACGCGCCGAACAGCGCGTGGATGCCGAGCACTTCGGTAACCAGCGCACTGGCCAGTGACAGCAGCAGGATGCCCAGCAGCCAGCTCCCTTCGCGGCCCGGCGCGATGGCCTGGCGGGCAAACCACGGCTTCACCAGCCCCAGCATCAGTGCGATGAACGCCACCACGCACAGCAGGTTGAGGCTGGCCGGCAACCAGCCAGTGGCCTGCGCTGCGGCCACGATCAGCGCCAGCAGACACCACGCAGTCGCATCGCCCAACGCCGCGCAGGCGATGGCGGTCTGCCCCAGCGATGTGTGGGTGATGCCTCGATCAGCAAGGATGCGCAGCAGCACCGGAAAGGCGGTGATGCTCATCGAGATGCCGACGAACAGCGCGAACGCGGTAAAGCTCACGCCTTGCGGGCCATGCTGCGGATACAGCCAGATCGCCAGGACCACGCCAAGCACGAACGGCACCGCGATGCCGGCGTGGCTGACGGTGAAGGCAAATCGGCGACGCCCACGCAGCGCACCCAGATCCAGTTCGGCGCCGGCCACCAGCAGGAACATCAGCACGCCCAGTTGGCTGAGCATGCCCAGCGGCCCCAGCGAAGCGGCGGGGAACAGCGCGCCGTGCACCTGTGGCAGCAGACTGCCCAGCAACAGCGGCCCCATCATCAGGCCAGCGGCCATCTCGCCGATCACGGCCGGCTGGCCGAAACGCTTCAACAGTGCGCCCGCGCCCTTGGCGACCAGCAACAGCACCAGCAGCTGCAGCAGGAACCGGCCCAGCGGCGAGGCCAGGTGATGCGCCCAATCACTGCCGACCACGGCCTCGGCCTTGCTGGCCACCGTCGGCAGCCCGGGCCCGGCATAGCGGGCCAGCAGCAGGCCGACCAGCAGCGGCACGCCGGCCCAGACAAGGTAACGCCACGCCC
>NZ_JBFRFE010000369.1:0-4299 GCF_052114665.1 Stenotrophomonas sp. 2YAF22
GTGTGCAGCTTGGTCATGTGGTTGCGCCCTGCAGAAGTCCAATGAAGTGTCAGCATGGTTCGGCGCCGTTAATAGCATGTGGTTGCGGCTTCGCTGGCCGCGGAACCATCAGGGGCGCAACCCTCAAGAAAGATGCACGGCAGCCGCTAATGCTCGGGAGAAGGTCGTGTCGCCCTCTCGATTTCGCAATCCTGATCCGGATACAAGGACGTAGTTCTGTGAGAATCACTGTAGTTTTGGCGCTGGCGCTGTCTGTCAGCGGATGCGGGATGCTTCCAAAGAAGGAAACGCCCGAACAGACGGCGGCTGCATCCCGCTTCTATCCGGGCAAGTCAATCGACCAGGTTCGTGCCGCATCGACAGAGGTCTTGAATCTACTGGCGCCGGGGAAGATGAAGTACGACGCTGGCGCGGCCGGTATCGCGGCCAAGCGTGAATATGGCTATGTGGAACGGCGCATGGGTTACCAGGGGAGCATGACGACGTTCTACAACGTGAGTATGACGGCGGTTAGCTGGTATACCGTTGTCTTCTCCGAAGAAGCGGGTGGCACGCGGGCCCGCTTTGCGGTGCAGACCCGTGCCGATGACCAGGGTTCGTACTGGGCCAATCCGGCGATCCCGGAGATTCACCGCAGCTTCCGCCACAATCTCCCGCTGGACGGCCGTTACGGCGTTGCCGATCTGAAGCTGTTCCATGACCGCGTCGAGTACCTGCTGGGGCTGCGTCCGCAGTGGACATCGTGCAGCGACGTGAAGGAGCCGGGCATGCCCCTCGAGTTCTGTGATCGCGCCGGTGCCAACGACGTGGGTCCAGCTCAGCCGTGACCGAACCGGGGCCGGCCTCTGTTTGATGTGCAGGGGCGGGCCCGGACCAAGAGGCATCCTCTTGTGAAGGACGAGCGGTAACAGCACACTCCTCGCCAGCCACTCCCATAAAGAAACATCCATGTCCCTTTGCATCACCTGCCTGTGCGGCGCAAATACCATGGAACTGCATGGCCGTCCCGCTGCGCAGGCGAACTGCCACTGCGCCACCTGCAGGGATTTCTACGGCGTTGCGATGCTCTCGGCCACCGCATGGGCGGCCGAATCGGTGAGCGTTTCGGGGACGAAGAATGCGCGTTTCCAGCACCCGGCCAAGCAGCTTTCCAAGACCTTCTGCCTGACCTGCGGGGATGTCTTGTTTGGCACCAATCGCCTGGGCATGCGCGTGGTTCCCAACACTCTTGTTGCGCGAGCTGCCGAGGGCGTGCTGGGTGCAGGGTTTGCGCCAACGATGCACCTGTTCTACCGGGAGCGTGTCATCGACGTTGCAGATGCGCTGCCGAAGTACCTCGATGGGTGGGATGGTCCGCTTCATGTGAGCCAGAAACATCCGCAGCCATGTCCTGGCCCCTGACGATACGAGGCCGCAATGTCCATGGATAAATCGTGGGGCAAGATCAAAAGGACTGCGCAGATGAGCTCGCCAATCACTAACGACCTGGTACTGGATACGCTCCGGAAGAGCTTTGAAGGCCTGCCCGCGACCGATGGTGTGGGCCTGCCATTGCTTGCAGTCTGCGCAGCATTCGATGATTTCAACGCGCTTTCCATTGGAAGGAAGCTCGATGAGGAAGCGCTTACCAGCCTGTTCCTGGGGCACTTGGGGTCGAGCATCCGCCATGCAAGCTGCATCTGGCCAGAAGGCGACGTTGGCGGCAATCGCATGGGCCTGCGCTGGCTCCATTACAGCCGCCCGGCAGAAAACACCTTTGGCAGTGACTTCGCGCTGCTGATCGCCGCACCTGGGCAGGACGAGCGCTACCGGTTGGCGGTCTTCCAGGCCAAACGCTGCGATGGGTCTGCCGTTGACCTGAAGCGGGCACCCGCATGGGATCTGGGTGAGAGTCCCGATGGCAATGGGGCTCCAGCGTCGGTCAGCAAAGCCAGTAGGGATCAGCTGGAGAAGGAACGCAAGGCAAAGCGTGTGGAGGAAGCCGACGCCGAGCTTGAACGCTATCTTGGGTGGTTACAGAAAACAGATTCCGTGCTTACGGCTGACCAGCTTTCGGAGATTGAACAGCGACAGCCCGGCAAATGCTGGCAACTTACCAAACTGGTCATCCTTGCCCTCAGGCTGAGGCACCAGTTCAACAGGCCGGCGGCGGCGAGCGTGAATTATGTGCTGTGGCCAGAGCAGACCGGCAAGCCTGTGACCTATGCGCCCGTGGCCCATGCCAGATTGGAGCGTCTGGTTGACAGCAAGAGACCCACGACAGCGCCGGTGGCGCAGCGGAATACGGCGTCCGGGGAAACGCTTGGGCGTAGCAGGCAACGTCTGGAACCACCCCAAAGCGAGCTTCGCACGCTTTTGATGGCGTGGCTGACGGAAGACGGGGGCAGCGGCGACTCCTTGAGCGTGGACGAAGCTGCCGACGCCTGCCAGTTGATCACTGACTGTGTCGGCTCGGTCGCCATCGTCGACCTTCGCAGTTCAGGGCCCGCACTCACCCTGGATAGCAGGATCGGACTGGTAGAACCTGCTGCAGCACTGTCCACCTACGAACACGCGTTCGAAGGCACCGGGTACACGCCCTGATGCAGATGGGCGAAAGGTGCACGGGCTCTGCGATGCTGCAACCCGCATCGTGCGGGTTGCAGCAGAACCGTCTTCGCCCTGCAGGTGCTGGTCTCAGCGGGCGTCGGTGGCACCACCCGAATCATGCAGGCTGCGCAGCTTCTTCTTGTTGATCTTGCCCACGCTGGTGCGTTCCAGCGAATCGACGAAGCTGACGCGGTCGGGGATCGCGTAGCGGGAGATATCGCCGGAGCGGCTGCGTGCTGCGACCAGCTCGATGATCTCCGCCTCGGTCACATCGCTGCCGTGCTGCCGGACCACCAACGGCAGCGGTCGCTCGCCCCATTTCGTATCGCTGATGCCGATCACCGCAACCTCGTTGACCGCCGGATGCAGGGCGATGATGTCCTCCAGGGCGAGCGAGGAGATCCACTCGCCACCGGTCTTGATCACATCCTTGATGCGGTCGGTCACGCGCAGGTAGCCGCTGCCATCGATGCTGCCGATGTCCCCGGTGTGCAGGTAACCGCCGGCCCATAAAGCCGTCGAAGCGTCCGGATTGTGCAGATAGCCCTGGGTGAGCCAGGGCGTGCGCACCACCACTTCCCCGGTGGCGATGCCATCGTTGGCAACATCATTCATGTGTTCGTCGACGATGCGCAGGTCAACCAGCGGCACCGGAATGCCGGCCTTGGTGCGCAGGGAAAGCTCCTCGTCCGGGCCGTCCACGGCGTCGGCATCGATCTGCGCGAGGGTGAGCAGAGGGCAGGTCTCGGACATGCCGTAGCCGCCGAAGATGTCGATGCCACGGGCCAGTGCCTGCTGCGCCAGGGCCCGCGGTAGTGCCGCGCCGCCGATGATCACCTTCCAGTTGCGCAGGTCGGTATCGGCAGCAGTGGGATGGCCCAGCAGCATATGCAGGATGGTCGGCACGCAGTGCGAGAACGTCACCTTCTCGCGGGCGATCAACGCCAGCAACGTGCCCGGCAGGTAGCGACCGGGGTAGACCTGCTTGATGCCCAGCAGCGTGGCCACGTACGGCATGCCCCAGGCGTGGACATGGAACATCGGGGTGATCGGCATGTAGACATCGTCACGGTGGAGGCGCCCTTGACTGGACGCACTGCCGAGCGCGGCCATCGCCGCAAGCGAATGCAGTACCAGCTGCCGATGGCTGAAGTACACCCCTTTGGGCAGGCCCGTGGTGCCGGTGGTATAGAACGTCGTGGCGCGGGTGTTCTCGTCGAAGTCCGGGAAGTGGGTGATGGGCGTGGCCTCGCGCAGCCCGGCTTCGTACTCGGTCACGAAACCCGCTGGCAGTGGGCCATCCTCTTCGTCCAGCAGCACGCGCGTGCGCAGGTCAGGCAGCTGTTCGTCGATGGCGTCCAGCAACGGAAGGAACTCGCGGTTGGCCAGGAGTACCCGCGCGCCGCTGTGATTGAGCGTATAGGCAATCTGCTCAGGCGCCAGGCGGATGTTCACCATCATCAGCACCGCTCCGATCATCGGCACGGCGAAGTAACTCTCCAGGTAGCGGTTGCTGTCCCAGTCCATCACTGCCACGGTATCGCCGTGCTTTACCCCCAGTGAGGTCAACAGCCCGGCCAACTGGCCAATGCGTGCCTGCAGGGTGCGGTAGTCGAAGCGCACCTTGTCGCCATAGACGATCTCCTGCTGCCGACGCACGGCCAGCGGCGTCAGCAGCAACTGCTTGATCAGCAGGGGATAGGCATGAGC
>NZ_JBFRFE010000370.1:0-4297 GCF_052114665.1 Stenotrophomonas sp. 2YAF22
GGATGGACATGCCCTCAAGCATGGTGTTCAGCCCGCCAGCCAGCGCCGTGCAGTCAGCGTCCAGGGGAAGCTGACCTTCCTTGACGGCACGCTCAAGTCGCGTGGCGAAGGCGAGCTTTCCTTCCAGGCGCAGAGCATCGATCGCGGACCGCACCTCTACCGATTCCTCAGAGACGTTGGTGGCTGCCAACGCGACCAGGCAGCCGCAAGGCGCCTGCGGGGAGAGCAGGATGTGTGCGGCCTCGTCAAAGAACTCGGCAATGCCCAGATGGATCTCCTGGCAGGTCTCCAAGCGCTGCCACGTCGCATCCCAATAGCGCGCCTCGTAGAAATCGACGGCTTCAAGGAACAGCTTCGCCTTGTTCCCGAATGCCGAGTAGAGGCTAGGGGGATTGATGCCCATAACCGCACACAGATCAGCCACCGAGGCCAATTCGTAGCCCCGGCGCCAAAACACATCCAGCGCCTGATTCAGCGCCTGATCTCGATCGAAGGCACGCGGACGGCCCTTTGTACGCGGGGGGAGGGCGGGAGATTTTTCACCGTTCATCGGGTGCTTCACCTGAGGGTCAATGGCCCACTTGACATCATCTGTAGCGGCCACTATACAATATCGCCATTGTGTAGTGGTCACTAACATATTGATGCAGGTGGTCCGTAGGGGCTGATCTACCGCCCCCCGCCAGCGCATAGGAATCGATAGGTGATTGAGTCTGTTTCCAACGAAGTGAGCCAGATAGTCGACGGGCTGCGCGGCCAAGGGCTTGTCGGTGCGGTCGCGTTTGGGCTGGTCTTCGTCCTGGCCGCGGCCGCACTGGTACCGGCTTCGCCGCTGACGGCGATCGCCGGCTATCTGTACGGACCGATCTGGGGGGCATTTTTGATCTCACCGGCAGGCATCGCATCGGCCGCGCTTGCCTTCTTGATCGGTCGGCACCTCGCTCGCCCTTGGGTGCGTCGGCGCCTGCACCGGAGTAGGCAGCTCAGCGCTGTAGATAAGGCGGTGGCAGGCCAAGGGCTCCGGCTGGTCCTCTTGCTGCGGCTTGCTTTGATCGTGCCCTTTGCGCCGCTGAGCTACGCCTTGGGCGCAAGTCGTGTCTCCAGCAAGGATTTCCTCTGGGCCTCTTGGCTGGGCCTTCTGCCCGGAACGTTCCTCTACGCCTACCTCGGCTCCCTTGCATCCAACGTGGAGCAAATCCTCCGGGGACGAGCGGGTCCGCCCTCCGAAATGCAGTGGCTGACCTGGCTGGGATTCGGCGCCGCGCTTGTGGCGATCGTTGTCGTGGCAGGTCTGGCGCGCCACGCAATCAGTAAATCAATCGAAGAAGAGATGAATGATGAGCAAGCTGTTTGAGCCCCTGACCCTACGCGGGGTAACGCTGCGAAACCGACTGGCACTGAGTCCAATGTGCCAATACACCGCAAAAGACGGCTTCGCCAATGACTATCACACCGTCCACTATGGTCGGTTTGCCCTCGGCGGCTTTGGCCTGGTGATGCTTGAGGCCACCGCTGTGCTGCCGGAAGGCCGCATCACCCATGGCGACCTGGGTATCTGGAGCGACGATCATGTGGAGGGCCTGAAGCGGATTGCAGATTTCGCCAAGTCCCACGGTGCTGTGTCGGGTATTCAGATAGGCCACGCCGGTCCCAAGGCCAGCATGCAGCGCGCCTTCCAGGGGAACGGCCCCATGGACGAAGGCGATGCGGCGCGTGGGGAGTATCCCTGGCCCGTTGTCTCACCCACCGATCGTCCGGTTGCTGATGGCTGGCTGACGCCCACGCCGCTGGATGCCAATGGAATCCAGCGGGTGAAGGACAGCTTCGTCAGTGCAGCCAAGCGCGCTGTAGAGGCAGGCTTCGAGGTGCTGGAGCTGCACTACGCACACGGCTTCCTGGTCAACGCGTTCATGTCTCCGCTCACCAACGATCGCAATGATTCGTACGGCGGATCCTATGAGAACCGGACGCGGCTTCCACTGGAGATCGCGCGCGAGGTCCGCGAGGTATGGCCGTCAGACAAACCCCTGTTTGTCCGGCTCTCGGCCGTGGACGGAAGTCGCCAGGGCTGGACCATTGAAGACAGCGTCGAGCTGGGCAAGCAGCTCAAGCATCTGGGCGTGGATGTCATTGACTGTTCTTCCGGCGGCTTCGGTATCTTCGAGTATCCCAACGGGTACGGCTTCCAGGCGCCATTCTCCGAGCGTATCCGTCACGACGCGGGCATGGAAACCATGGCCGTCGGCCTGATCGTTGACTGGCATCAAGCTGAAGATCTAATCGTCTCTGGACAAGCCGACATCGTCGCCATCGGGCGCGAAGCGCTGCGTAATCCCAGCTTCGCTCATCACGCGAAAAGGGCGTTGGGAGCAGTCGATCCGGAGCTTCCCTATTCCCACTGGCATGTCCAGGCGGGCTGGTGGCTCAACGGCCGAGAGGCCCGGCTTCGCCAGCTGGGACCGCGACAACCCGACGCGCAGACAGCAGCGGCCTGATCGCTTCATAGAAGTACCTCGGGCCGTAGTGGCCCTCACCCATCCCCATCGCATCCATCCAGGAGAAAGCAATGAGCAAGCCCACCTATGTGCAGGAATACCAGGCCATCGTCGAGGTGCTGAACAAGTACAACGAGGGTGGTAAGCAGGCCAAGAGCAGCGTCATGAAGCCCGCCTTCAGTGAGCAAGCCACCATCTTTGGCGTCGATGTCGAAAGCAAGCTGGTCGGTGGACCCATCCAGGGTCTGTTCGACACGATTGACACGGCCTTCCGGCCGTCGCCGGAAGCGCAGGGCGTGATCGTCAACATCGACATCGTCGGCACGGCTGCAAGTGCCCGCATCGATACCAATGACATCTCCGGCTTCTGCTTCACCGATTTCTTCAACCTGCTGAAGGTTGAAGGTCAATGGACTGTGGTCAGCAAGATCTACCACACCCACGTCGCTCCCTAATCACACCCGGCGCCACGAAGAACATCGTGGCGCCATCCACTCAAGTGCTTCGCACCGAAACATTGGAGAAGATCATGAGCAAGAACATCAAGGCTGTACCGACCAGCGAATACAACGCCGTCATCGCGGTCGCCCAGAAGTACGTTGACGGACTGCGTATTGGCAGCACTGAAGCGGTTGCCGAGGCATTCCACAAGAACGCAGTGATGTACGGCTTCACCAATGGCGAACTGCTGGGTGGGCCGATCTCCAACCTGTACGCCTTCGTTGAGAAGAATGGTCGGGCGCCCGACATCACCACTCGCTTGGACGTGCTTGCGATTACGCCAACCACTGCAGTTGTGCGCGTAGACATGGAGAAAGACGCTATCGGCGCTGACTACAACGACTATCTGACCCTGATCCGTATGGATGGGCAATGGCAGGTCATTGCAAAGGTCTATCACCAGTTCGAAGCCTGATTCGGCTCTACAGGGTTGATCTGCGCATTGCCCACTACCAGATGACGGAAGACGAAAATGACACGAGCATTCATTATCGGCGGCGCGGGAAAGGTCGGGCGTCGCCTGGCCCGCCAGCTAAGCACGCGTGGGCACGAGGTACTTTCACTGATCCGACATGTGGAGCAGGCAGCTGACTTGGAGCGGTTGGGCGCCAAGGCGGTACTGGGGAGTCTTACCGAGCTGAACGTCGCAGCCCTTTCTAAAATGATGGCGGGCAGCGATGTTGTGGTGTTCACTGCGGGGGCCGGTGGTCAAGGCGGGGCGGAGATGACCAACGCCATTGATGGCCGAGGGCTGGAGCTTGCGGTTGCCGCAGCCAAGCAGGCCGGCGTGATGCGCTTCATCCTCGTCTCCGCATTTCCGGAATCGTTCCGCGGCAAGGACGTATCGGAGACGTTCGAGAACTACATGGCGGTCAAAAAACTGGCTGACGTCCACCTTGCTGAGAGCGCACTGGACTGGGTAATCCTTCGCCCTGGCACGCTGCTTGACTCGCCGGGAACCGGCAAAGTCCGCACTGGCTTGGCTATCCCGTACGGGGATGTCAGTCGTGACGACGTTGCAGCGACGCTGCTGGAAATTATCGAGAACCCTTCGGTGTCGCGCATCATCATCGAGCTCACCCAGGGTTCGACACCCGTGGCCGAATCCGTCCGTCGTCTTGCCAACGAACGAACGGGCACGAACGCTCTGGGGGCGTGATGCGCCTGCTGTTGCTCGGCGCCACCGGGCACGTCGGCCGGCATGTGCTGCAGCAGGCACTGTCCGATCCCCGCATTGGACGTGTCGTCGCGCCCGTCAGGCGCGCCATTCCCCCACAAGTTGATCGCGCCAACTATCACCA
>NZ_JBFRFE010000371.1:0-4292 GCF_052114665.1 Stenotrophomonas sp. 2YAF22
ACCCGTGTCGTCTGTAGTGCCGGCCGCTGGCCGGCAACCCCAGCCATCCCTGCCTGCCCCCCGGGCAGCCCTTCCCGGTAAGCGTTAGACTGGCAATCTTTCTGCCTTACTTTCGCCGACTCATGTCAGAGCACACCCCCGCCAGCCCCGAGACCCCCGCCGACAGCCACGAGAAGCGCGATTTCATCCGCCAGATCGTGCGCGAGGACCTGGCCAGCGGTAAGCACCAGGCGATCAAGACCCGCTTCCCGCCCGAGCCGAACGGCTACCTGCACATCGGCCATGCCAAGTCGATCTGCCTGAACTTCGGCATCGCCGGCGAGTTCAGCGGCGTCTGCAACCTGCGCTTCGACGACACCAACCCGGCCAAGGAAGATCCGGAATACGTGGCCGCGATCCAGGACGACGTGCGCTGGCTGGGCTTCGAGTGGAACGAGCTGCGCCATGCGTCGGATTACTTCGACGCCTACTACCTGGCCGCCGAGAAGCTGATCGCCGACGGCAAGGCCTACGTCTGTGACCTGTCGGCCGAGGAAGTGCGCGCCTACCGCGGCACCCTGACCGAACCGGGCCGGCCCTCGCCGTGGCGCGACCGCAGTGTCGAGGAAAACCTGGACCTGTTCCGCCGCATGCGCGCCGGTGAATTCCCCGATGGCGCGCGCACCGTGCGCGCCAAGATCGACATGGCCAGCGGCAACATCAACCTGCGCGATCCGGCGCTGTACCGCATCAAGCACGTCGAGCACCAGAACACCGGCAACGCCTGGCCGATCTACCCGATGTACGACTTCGCCCATGCACTGGGCGATTCGATCGAAGGCATCACCCACTCGCTGTGCACGCTGGAGTTCGAAGACCACCGCCCGCTGTACGACTGGTGCGTGGACAACGTCGACTTCGCCCACGATGACGCGCTGACCCAGCCGCTGGTCGACGCCGGCCTGCCGCGCGAAGCGGCCAAGCCGCGCCAGATCGAGTTCTCGCGCTTGAACATCAACTACACGGTGATGAGCAAGCGCAAGCTGATGGCGCTGGTCACCGAACAGCTGGTGGACGGCTGGGAAGACCCGCGCATGCCGACCCTGCAGGGCCTGCGTCGCCGTGGCTACACCCCGGCGGCGATGCGCCTGTTCGCCGAGCGCGTGGGCATCAGCAAGCAGAATTCGCTGATCGATTTCAGCGTGCTGGAAGGCGCGCTGCGCGAAGACCTGGACAGCGCTGCACCGCGCCGCATGGCCGTGGTCGACCCGGTCAAGCTGGTACTGACCAACCTGGCTGAAGGCCACGAAGAGCAGCTGACCTTCAGCAACCACCCGAAGGACGAAAGCTTCGGTACCCGCGAAGTGCCGTTCGCACGTGAAGTGTGGATCGATCGCGAGGACTTCGCCGAAGTGCCGCCGAAGGGATGGAAGCGTCTGGTTCCCGGTGGCGAAGTGCGTCTGCGCGGCGCCGGCATCATCCGCTGCGATGAAGTGATCAAGGATGCCGACGGCACCATCACCGAACTGCGCGGCTGGCTGGACCCGGAATCGCGTCCGGGCATGGAAGGCGCCAACCGCAAGGTCAAGGGCACCATCCACTGGGTCAGCGCGGTGCACGGCGTGCCGGCCGAGATCCGCCTGTATGACCGCCTGTTCTCGGTGCCGAACCCGGACGATGAATCGGAAGGCAAGACCTACCGCGATTACCTCAATCCGGAATCACGTCGCACCGTCATCGGCTATGTCGAGCCGGCGGCTGCCACCGCTGCGCCGGAACAGTCGTTCCAGTTCGAGCGCACCGGCTACTTCGTTGCCGACCGCCGCGACCACACCGAAGCCAAGCCGGTGTTCAACCGCAGTGTGACCCTGCGCGACACCTGGTCGGCCTGATCACCTGCGCGGGCGCCGCAAAGGCGCCCGCGTCATCCTGCACCTGCCTCATCCTCTGCTGAAGCCTGCGTAGCCGACCCTCGGTAACGGCGGGTCTTGCTGCGCGAGCGCAGGCACGTGCCATCGCGCAGCCGCTACCTGCGTCATCATCCCCTCCTCTTGCCCTGTCAGGCCCTGCCATGTCCGCTGCCCCGAGTGCGCTTCTCCCGCTGCTGCAACAGGTCCTGCTGGGCCGTGACATCGCCTGCACCGTCGAGGGTGACGACCTGCTGCTCGACAGCGGCCTGCAGCTGACGCCACACAGCGTCTCCAGCAACGAACGCGACAACGGCGGCTGGCAGACGTCCACGGTCATCGAGACCCGCCACGCCGGCCTGTTCGCCGATGGCCTGTTCGAATACCAGCACGCCAATGGCGCGACCGAACAGGAGTCCTTGCTGTCCGGCTTCGACACCTGGGTGCGGGTGGATCTGGCGACCCTGCAGGCGGCCATCGGCGCCGAAGACGCACCGGATCTGCCGATGATGGGGCTGACCTACCCGACCGGCGACGAAGGCGAAGAACACGAGCGCACCGTGGTGCTGGGGCCGCTGGCCCATTACCGCGCCCGCGAACTGGACGACGCTGCCGCGTGCAGCGAGGACGATCACGGTTCCTGCCCCTGCTGCCTGTTCACCAAGAGCATCGACGCCTTCGACGACCTGTTGAAAGCCCACCACTTCCTGGCCATCCGCCTGTTCGCTTCGCGCGACGAGCAGGGCCAGTGCGAAGCCGACTGCCGGGTCAACGGCCATGACTTCGCCCCCGCCCTGCCGCTGCTGCGCGCCTATGCCGCGCGCTGGCCGCAGGCGGGACTGGAGTTCCGCAAGCAGTACGTGGTGATCCGCACCGGCTCACCCTCGCAGGCCTGAACCCAGCGCGCACGCCCGGTACATGCCACTGCCGCTACACTGCGCGCCGATATCTGTTGCACCTGTTCCTTTCACTCCCAACGAGGCACCCCCGCGATGCTGTACGCGCAAGTCCACCTGACCCTTCCTGCCTGGATCCACGACCAGATCGACCTGGATCGGCGATATCCGGGCGACGAGGCCAAGGTCGCGCTGGCGATCGAGCTGTCGCGGCTGAATGTCGACCACGCCAGCGGCGGCCCGTTCGGCGCCGTGGTATTCGGGCCGGATGACAAGGTGATCGCCGCCGGCGTGAACCGGGTGATGCCGCACTCGACCTCGCTGGCGCACGCCGAGAACATGGCCTACATGCTGGCCCAGCAGCGCCTGCAGACCCCGCGCCTGAACGCGGCGCTGTCGCCGATCACCCTGGCCACCAGCTCGCAGCCGTGCTGCCAGTGCTACGGCGCCACCGTGTGGGCCGGCATCGACCGCCTGCTGATCGGCGCCAGCTCGGCCGACGTGGAAGAGCTGACCCCGTTCGATGAAGGCCCGCTGCCGGCTGACTGGGTGGGTGAGCTCAACAAGCGTGGCATCGAAGTGGTGCAGGGTCTGAACCGTGATGCGGCGCGCAGCGTGCTGCGTGCCTATGGGGAAAGCGATGGCGCCCGTTACTGAGGCCGGCATCGGCCTGCTGTGCCTGTGCCGGCAGGGCTTCGAGCCCGAGCTGGCCGGCGAACTGCAGTTCCGCGCAGGCGCCGCCGGTTTTGCCGGTTACGCCCGTACCCAGCGCAATGATGGCTACGTGCTCTTCATGTGCGATGAAGCGGCGGCGCTCGCACCGCGACTGCCGTGGCGCGAGCTGATCTTCGCCCGCCAGAAGCTGGTGGTACTGGCCGAGCTGCCGCAGCTGGACCCGGCCGACCGCATCACGCCGATGCTGGACGTGCTGGCCGATGCGCCGCGTTTCGGTGATCTGTGGGTGGAACATCCCGATTCGGACGCCGGCAAACCGCTGTCCGGGCTCGCGCGTGCCTTCGGCAACGCCCTGCGCCCGGCGCTGCGCAAGGCCGGCAAACTCAGCGACAAACCGAACGCACGCCTGCCGCGCCTGCACGTGGTGTTTGTCGATGGCACGCACGCCTTCATCTGCGTGGCCAACCCGGACGACAGCGCACCCTGGGCGTTGGGCATTCCGCGCTTGAAGCTGTTGCCCGACGCACCCTCGCGCTCGGCATTGAAGCTGGACGAGGCACTGCTGACCCTGCTTGCCCCGGAAGAACGCGAAGCGCTGGTTCGCCCGGGCATGCGCGCGGCTGATCTGGGCGCGGCACCGGGCGGCTGGACGTGGGTACTGACCCGCCAGCACGTGCATGTGCTGAGCATCGACAACGGCCCGCTGCGCCAGCACGTGCTGGACACCGGCCTGGTCGAACACCTGCGCGCCGATGGTTTCCATTGGCATCCGGAGCAGCCGCTGGACTGGATGGTCTGCGATATGGTCGAGCAGCCGCGTCGCGTCGCCGAACGC
>NZ_JBFRFE010000372.1:0-4292 GCF_052114665.1 Stenotrophomonas sp. 2YAF22
ATGAAGCGCACAAGTACTACGTACGCTACGACACCGGCCTGCTTGCAGGACACACCCGCGCGTGGATCAGCGCATCGTCGGCGCGCGTGCACGACTGGATCGATGGCACCGGCCACACCAGCAACGACAACATCGCCGGCAAGTTCATCACCGAGCTGGACCGCTGGACCCTGACCGGCTACCTGTCCTACAACGATGCCGACGAGCCGGAGTACACCAGTGTTTCGCCGAAGGGGTTCGCCACCAACCCCGACCGCGACGGCCTGGTGGGCACCCTGACCGGCATTCCGTATCTGGACCAGAACTATCGCTCCGGTTCGCGCGCACTGCGCGAGAACACGTTCGGCTACCTGCGCGCAGCCTTCGATGGCGGCAACGGTTTCAAGGCCTCGATGGCCGCCTACGGGCACCGCATGCAGGGCCGCGGTGACTGGCTGCCGCCGTACCTGGCCGACGTCAACGACGACGGTGCCGGTCGCCCGCAGTCGGAGTACCTCGGCGGCAGGACGGTCTACGGTGGCAGCAATCGCGGCCAGATCTACTTCGTGAACCCCGACGGCAGTTCCGCCCAGCGCCTGGCCAGCTGCACGCCGCGACTCGGCTTCAGCGCCGAGTACGACCCCAACTGCTACGCCGGCAACGTGCAGGGCGCGCAGTCCTACCGCCACTCCCACTACGACAACGATCGCGTGGGCGTGACCGCCGACGTTGAATGGCGGCAGACCTTCGGCGCCATCGACAACACCGTACGCGGCGGGTTGTGGGTGGAGAAGCTGGACCGTTCCGTGCGCCGCGATTGGCACCGCCTGCTCAACGTCGGCCAGGACATCGCCTTCGACCACCAGCCCTACTGGGTGCAGTTCGAGGACAAGTACAAGGTCGATGAGCAGATGTACTACGTCGAGGACGTGGCCCGCTTCGGCCCGTTCAGCGCGCGCCTGGGCGTAAAGCAGTTCTTCGTCGACCAGTCCCGCCGCCGCGTGATCGGCGCCGCCGAGAATGTGAAGTCCGACTCGAAGTCCGATCCGCTGCTGTCCACCGGCTTCACCTGGGCCCCCGGCGTGGAGGGCATGGAACTGTTCGCCGGCTACTCGCAGAACTTCGCCGCGATCCCGTCCGGCGTGCTGGGTGAAACCGATCCGCAGCGCTTCCGCAACGTCGAACCGGAGACCGCCGACAACATCGAACTGGGCATGCGCATCAGCCGCTGGCCGCTGACCGCCTCGGTCACCCTGTACAACATCAAGTTCGACAACCGCATCGTCTACCTGCCGGCCGGCCTGGTCAGCGGCATCGACTACCTCGGCGAGACCGATGGCGTCTACGAGAACTTCGGCGGCGTGGAGAGCAACGGCCTGGAAGCGGCCTTCGGCTACGGCTGGGACAATGGCTGGCGCATCAATGCGGCCTACACCTACAACCGTTCCAAGTACCTGGGCAGCGGCAACGACGCGCGCGACACGCAGCTGGGCATCGTCGATGGCGCCAAGGTGATCGGCCAGCCGGAGCAGATCCTGGTGGTGTCGGCCGACTGGCAGGGCGAGAACTGGAACTTCGGCCTGTCCGGCCGCTACCTGGGCGAACGCTACCTGGATGCGGCCAACGTCAACAAGCTGCCTTCGGCCACCGTGTTCAACGCCAACATCGGCTTTGACCTGCAGGGCCTGTCGCCGCGCCTGAAGGGCATGGGCGCCAACCTGGTGGTGAGCAACCTGACCGACAAGCGTTATCTTGCAGGGGTGGACGGCCGCGACAACGCCTTCATCGGCGCCCCGCGCACCGTCGGCATCTCCTTCCGCGTGGACTTGTGAGTGTGACCCTGTGACCGATACCGGCCGACGCCGACTGTTGCAGGCCGGCGTCGCCGCCGGCCTTTCGCCGCTGCTGCCCAGCATCGCCCGGGCAGCAGCGATCGCCCCTGCTTCGCGCACGCGCAGCCTGCAGGACCTGCAGCACATCGTGGTGTTCATGCAGGAGAACCGTTCGTTCGACCACTACTTCGGCACCCTGCCGGGCGTACGTGGTTTCGGCGACCGCTTCGTGGCCCCAGCGTCGCCCCTGCCTGGTAGCGACCGCCCACGCAGCCTGTGGCTGCAGCCCGATGCCAGCGGGCAACGCGCGATCGCTCCTTTCCCGTTGGATACCGCCGCGCACTTCGGCTACATGCGGGTGGAGGGTACGCCCCACACCTGGCCTGACGCACAGCAGGCGTGGGACCACGGACGCATGGCGCACTGGCCCAAGGCCAAGCAGAACCATTCGATGGGCTACTTCCAGCGCAGCGACATGCCGTTCCAGTTCGCCCTGGCCGATGCGTTCACCCTCTGCGATGCCTACCACTGCGCGATGCAGGCCGGCACCAACCCGAACCGCGTGTTCCTGTGGACCGGCCACAACGATGCCCAGGCCCGCGCAGGCGGCCCGGTGATCGCCAATTCGCACGACAATTTCCCCGAGCAGGGCGGCTATCCGGAGTCTTATCGCTGGACCAGCTATGTCGAGCGACTGCAGCAGGCCGGCGTGTCCTGGCAGATCTACCAGGACATGGCCGACAACTTCACCGACAACCCGCTGGCCGGGTTCGAGGCCTTCCGCCAGGCGCACCGCGGCGACCCGGGGCATGACCCCGAGCTGCGTGCACGCGGCGTCAGTACCCGTGGCCTGGCGCAGCTGCGCGAGGACGCGATCAGCGGCCGCCTGCCGCAGGTCAGTTTCATTATCGCCGATGCAGCCGGCAGCGAGCATCCGGGGCCGTCCAGCCCCGCGCAGGGGGCGGCCTATACCGCACGCGTGCTGGATGCGCTGACCGCCGACCCGGACGTCTGGAGCCGCACCGCCCTGCTGTTGATGTTCGATGAGAACGATGGCTTCTTCGACCATGTGCCGCCACCGGCACCGCCCTCCCCGCTTGGCGATGGCTGGGCCGGTGCGTCGGCGGTCAGCACCGAGGGCGAATACCACCGCAACCGGGCACCGGGCGACGAGAAATACGATGCCGCCGAGCTGCGCGGTCGTCCCTACGGTCTCGGCCCGCGCGTACCGTTGTATGTGATTTCGCCGTGGAGCCGTGGCGGCTGGGTCGACTCGCAGGTGTACGACCACACCTCGGTGCTGCGTCTGATCGAGCGCCGCTTCGGCGTGGCCGCGCCGGACATCTCGCCGTGGCGGCGTGCGGTCTGCGGTGACCTGAGCAACGCCTTCGACTTCGCCCAGCGCGACACGCGCCCCTTCGTCAAGGCGCTGCCGGATGTCACCGCCGTCGCAGCGCGCGCCGCCGCCCTGCCCGGCCGTACCGTGCCTGCGCTGCCCGATGGCCTGCATCCGGCTCGCCAGGCGCCGGGCGTGCGTCCGGCGCGGGCACTGCCCTATCGGCCGCAGGTGCAGGCCACGTCGGTGGATGGCGAGGGCCTCAGCCTGCAGCTGGCCAGCGATGGCGCCACGGCCGTGCTGCATGTCTACGACCGCTTGCAGCTGGACGCCATCCCGCGCCGTTACACCGTGGTACCGGGTACTCCGTTGCGGGATCGTTGGCCACTGGATGCACAGGGTCGTTACGACCTCTGGCTGCTGGGGCCGAATGGATTCCATCGCCACTATCGCGGCGCTGGCACGCTCGCGCCGTTGCACGCGCACGTGGAGCGCGCGGATGGCCAGATGCGGCTGGTGCTGCGCAATTCATCCCCTTCAGCGCGGAAGGTCCAGGTGCAGGCCGGCGCCTACGCCGGCCACATGCCCACCCGCGAACTGCAGCTGGTGGCCGGCGCGGAAACCGTACTGGCCTGGGATCCCGCACCAACCGCAGGCTGGTACGACCTGATCGTGCGCTCGCAGGGCGTCGAGCAACGCCTCGCCGGACGTGCCGAAGACGGCCGGCCTGGCACCAGCGACCCTGCCATGGGCAGCGAACCGCTGCGCTTCGATCACGGCTGAAAGTGATTCTGTGGAGCCGGGCGCGTGCTCGGCTCCACAGGGTGGAACATCCCGCTCAGGCCTCCTGCAACCCCGGCCGGCCGTGCTCCACTGCATAGCGCTTCCAGCTCTGCAGCGTGCCGTTCGGCCGCATGACCGTATCGAGCGTCTTCATGTCACCGATCCAGGTATCGCGGGTGACATCACACAGCACGTAACCGCGCTTGTCCGTCGTCGCTTTCAGGTGGGGACTGTGCCGCAGCTGGTTCTCTGCATACGCATCCATGCCCTGCCCGTCGGCGCCCGAGCTGATCGAGGTCGCCAGGAACTCGCTGGAGATCACCCCGGAATCGGCGTTGTCCTGCACCAGGTCGCTGGCATAG
>NZ_JBFRFE010000373.1:0-4285 GCF_052114665.1 Stenotrophomonas sp. 2YAF22
AACATACTCCGGGTCCAGCCCGTGCAGCGCCGTGGACTCGACCACCACGCCCGGCAGGCGCGCTGCCAACCGCCGCATCAACTGCGCGTTGCGCACACCACCGCCACACACCAGAACGCGCCGGGTGTCGGGCTGCTGGGCCAGCAGCGCATCAACCACCGTCGCCGCGGTCAGCTCCAGCAGCGTCGCCTGAACATCGGCGGCGGCGAACTGGCCTTCCTCCATGTGTGCTTCGGCCCACGGCAGGTGGAACTGCTCGCGCCCGGTACTCTTGGGCGGTGGCAGCGCGAACCAAGGATCCGCGCGCCAGCCGGCCAGCAGGCTGTCATCCACCGCACCGCTGGCCGCGTAGGCGCCGTCAGCGTCGAAGCTGCGACCGGTGTGGCGTTGGCACCAGGCATCCATCAGTGCGTTGGCTGGGCCGGTATCGAAGCCACGCACGACGCCTTCGCGGGGAATCAGGGTCAGGTTGGCGATCCCGCCCAGGTTCAGCACCGCACGGTCCTCATCGGCCGCACCCAGCATGTCCAGGTGGAAAGCCGGCATCAGCGGTGCCCCATGGCCGCCGGCGGCAACGTCGCGGCGGCGGAAATCGCACACGGTGGTGATCCCGGTCAGCTCGGCGATGCGGTTGCCGTCACCCAGCTGCACGGTGAAGGCCGGGTCGGCCAACGGTCGATGGCGTACCGTCTGACCGTGCGAGCCAATGGCTCGTACCTGCGAACGGTCGACGCCGGCTTCTTCCAGCAGCTGGTTGGCGGCGGCGGCGAAGCTGATCGCAATCCGCGCGTCCAGCTCGCCCAACTCTTCCAGCGACTGCAACGGGCCGCCTTCGCCAAGGGTTACCAGCCTTGCCCGCAGCATCGGCTCCCAGCGGGCGGTCAGCCCATGCACGAAGCGGCATCCCCCGTCGGCCGGGAACTGCACCAGCGCGGCATCGATGCCGTCAGCGCTGGTGCCTGACATCAGGCCCAGGTAGAGGGGAAGGGACGGATCGGCAGTGGCGTTCATGGCGGGCATAAAAAAAGGACACGGCAAGCTTGTGCTGCCGTGTCCTCCTTCGTCAACGCAGGGCTCAGCCGCGCTTGCGGCCTGCCGGCACCTTGTCCTTGGCGCTGGCCACCTCGGTGCTCGCGCTTTCGGCAGCCGGCGCGGGGCTGGCGTCGGCGTAGATCAGCTTCTCCATGCCCTGGATGCGGGCCATCGCCGGCGCGGTCTGCGCCCGGAAGGCCACCAGCTCGGCGCCCTTCAGCGGCTCCGGCGGCGGCATCGTCACCGTCAGCGGGTTGCGGTGCTCGCCATTGACCCGGAATTCGTAGTGCAGGTGCGGGCCGGTCGCCAGGCCGGTCGAGCCGACGTAGCCGATCACCGTGCCCTGGGCCACGCGCTGGCCATTCTTGATCCCGGCAAAGCGCGACATATGGCCGTACAGGGTGGTGTGGCCACGGCCGTGGTCGAGGATCACCACGTTGCCATAACCGCGTTGCACGCCGACGAACTGCACCCGCGCGTCGCCGGCGGCCATGATCGGGGTACCGGTGCGCGCGGCGTAATCCACGCCCTTGTGCATGCGCATCTTGCCCAGCACCGGGTGCTTGCGCGCGCCGAAGGTCGAACTCAGCCGCGCGAACGGGATCGGCATGCGGATGAAGCTCTTCTTCAGCGAACGGCCGCTGATGTCGTAGTACTCGGACTTGCCGTTGCGGTCGAAGCGGAAGCCGGAGTAGGTCTTGCCGCCGGTGGTGAAGGTGGCCGCCAGGATCTTGCTGGTGTCGACCTTCTCGCCCTCGCGCCAGGTCTCATCCATCACCACGCTGAAGCGGTCGCCCGGCTGCAGGTCCTTGGAGAAGTCGATGTCGTACTTGAAGATGTCGTCGGTCATCGTCGCGATTGCCGATGGCGACAGTCCTGCACGGCGTGCAGCCGCATACAGCGAACTGGTGATCTCGCCGCTGGTGACCACCGTCCGCGTGGACGTCTCGCGCTTGGTCACCGTTTCCTTGATGTCATCACCGCTCAGGCTCAGTTCGACCCGGTTGTCGGCGTCGCGGTCGAAGCGGATGCTGCGCAGGTCACCGGACAGCGGCATGTCGAAGGCGATCTCGGCGCCCGGGCGCAACTTGGTCAGCGATTCGCGCGCACCCGGATGGTCCAGCACCCGGTGCAGGGTGGTCGCCGAGATGCCGGCCTTGTCGAACAGATCGCTCAGGGTCTGCCCGCGCTGTACCCGCAGCACCTGCCAGCTGTCACCGGGGATCTGCTGCTGGCGGGCCATTGCCAACGGGGGCAACGGCAGTGCCAGGCTGGTGTGGCTGTCGGCGTAGGGGGCATCGATGGTGTGCGAGAAGCCCGGCACGATCGTGGCCACCAATGCGCCGATGGTCACAAACAGGCTGGCGTGCATCCAATGGCGGCGCGTCCAGCGCTCATTGAACGCAGCGGGAAGGTGTTGCCTCAGCTTCCGGTGCAGGGCGTTGTCGTGCAGGACGTGGAGTCGTTCCTGGAAGCGCTGCTTGCGTGCGCGGCCTTGATCGGAATTGAGCATCAGATGTCGGTCTCTGGCTGACCCGGGAACGCGGGCCCAAACGCCGGTAACATAGACACCTAATAAATTCGCGTCAAACCCTTGTGCCTATTGGCTTTTGTGAAGCCGATCGGGTTAACTTCGCTTTAACACCCCACATAAGAAACGGCGTTGCCGGGAGTAGTCACGTGTCCTCGATTGAAGAAGCCCTTGCCCTGATCGGCCGCGGTGCCGACGAGATCCTCAAGCTCGAGGATCTGCGCGCGCGCCTGCAGGAAGGCCGCCCGCTGCGCATCAAGGCCGGCTTCGACCCCACCGCGCCTGACCTGCACCTGGGCCACACGGTGCTGCTGAACAAGATGCGTCAGTTCCAGGACCTTGGCCACCAGGTCATTTTCCTGATCGGCGACTTCACCGGCATGATCGGCGACCCCTCCGGCAAGAGCCTGACCCGCAAGCCGCTCAGCCGCGASGACGTGCTGGCCAACGCCCGTACCTACGAGGAACAGGTGTTCAAGGTGCTGGACCGCAGCCGCACCGAGGTCCGCTTCAATTCGGAGTGGTTCGGCAAGATGAGCGCGGCCGACATGATCCGCCTGGCCGGCCAGCACACCGTGGCACGCATGCTCGAGCGCGACGACTTCGCCAAGCGCTATGCCGCCCAGCAGTCCATCGCCATCCACGAATTCCTGTACCCGCTGGTGCAGGGCTACGACTCGGTGGCCCTGGAAGCGGACGTCGAGCTGGGTGGTACCGACCAGAAGTTCAACCTGCTGATGGGCCGTGGCCTGCAGGAACACCACGGCCAGAAGCCGCAGGTGGTGCTGACCATGCCGCTGCTGGAAGGCCTGGATGGCGTCAACAAGATGTCCAAGTCGCTGGGCAACTACATCGGCATCAGCGAGCCGGCCATCGACATCGTCACCAAGACCATGAAGGTCGATGACGCCCTGATGTGGCGTTGGATCGAGCTGCTGTCCTTCGATATCAGCCAGGCCGAAGCGGCCTCCCTGCGCGAACAGATCGCCGCGGGCCTGAATCCGCGCGTGGTGAAGCTGCGCCTGGCCCGTGAACTGGCTACCCGGTTCCACGATGCCGCAGCGGCCGAGCAGGCGATTGCCGGCTGGGAAGCTGCCGTTACCGGGCAGGGCGACATCACCCAGCTGCCGCTGCAGGATGTAGCCATCCCGGCCGAGGGCCTGCGCATCGCGGCCTTGCTGACCGCCGCCGGCCTGACCCCGAGCAACTCCGAGGCCAACCGCAAGCTCAAGGAGCGTGCGGTGAAGGTGGACGGCGAAGTGGTGGAAGACGGCCAGCAGGTCCTGCAGCCCGGTTTCGAGGGGCTGCTGCAGGTCGGCAAGCGCACCTTCGCCCGCGTGCGCCTGGTCGCTGCCTGACCGGAGGCAGGGGCCGGCGCAGCCGGCCCCTGCTTCTGCTCCTGCAGAGCGGCGCCGACGCTCTTCCGCTGTTCGCGGGGCCTGTGGCGGCGCCTTTGCATGAACGGATGCAACATCCGATGAAAAAAGTTGCCACACCCCCTTCACAAAGGCCGCGAATAGGGACATACTTTCCCTCCCCCGTCGCAGGGGTCGCCAACAAGGGGCTTCAGCGACACAAGGGACGCCACCACCGACGAACGAGATGATCGAACGAAAGGTGTTGACGGACTCGAAAAGTCCGGCATAATAGGCGGCTCGCTACGAAGGAAACTTTGCAGCACACGGGAATGGCGCTGAGGCCACTTCCCAAGATCTTTGAAAG
>NZ_JBFRFE010000374.1:0-4272 GCF_052114665.1 Stenotrophomonas sp. 2YAF22
CGTTCGGCAGCGGTGCGTACCACCTGCGGCACGATGGCGGCCGGTGCGGTGATCACCACCAGTTCCGGCACCCAGTCCAGGTCCTTCAGCCGCTTCACCGTGCGGATGCCATCGATCTCCGCATGGCGCGGGTTGATCCATGCCACTTTGCCGGGGAAGCCGGTGCCGCGCAGGTTGCGCATCACTGCGCGGCCCGCCGAGCGCTCACGCGGGCTGCCGCCGATCACCGCGACCGACTGCGGACGGAACACGGACTGCAGGTGGTAGGTACTCATGTGCCTACGTTACACGGACCGGCGCTGCGGCGGCATGATCGTGCGCAGGAACCTGGCATCGCATCCACGCAGGGCGTGGATCTACTACGCCGGCCAGAACCAGTAGATCCACGCCATGCGTGGATGACGCCCCCGTTACAGCAGCGTCCCGTGCAGGATCATCGCGGCGATGCTGAAGTAGATGACCAGGCCGGTCACATCCACCAGGGTGGCCACGAACGGGGCCGAGGCGCTGGCCGGGTCGAAGCCCAGCCGCTTGAGGATGAAGGGCAGCATCGACCCGGACAGCGAGCCGAACGTGACGATACCCACCAGCGCGGCGCCGATGGTGATCGCCAGCAGGATCCAGTGCTCGCCGTAGTCATGGAAGCCACCGAGCTGCCAGATCACGATGCGTACGATGGCCAGGCAACCGAGGATGGCGCCGAGCACCATGCCGGTGGGCACTTCGCGCAGGGCCACCTTCCACCAGTCGCGCAGGCGCAGTTCGCGCAGCGCCAGGCTGCGGATCAGCAGCGAGGTCGCCTGCGAACCGGAGTTGCCACCCGAGCTCATGATCAACGGAATGAACAGGGTCAGCACCACCGCGCGCGCCAGTTCGTCCTCGTAGTGCTGCATCGCGCTGGCGGTCAGCATCTCGCCGACGAACAGCACGCTCAGCCAGCCGGCGCGCTTGCGCAGCATCTCCAAGAAGCCGATCTGCATGTACGGCTTGTCCAGCGCCTCCATGCCGCCGAACTTGTGCGCGTCTTCGGTGGACTCTTCGATCAGCGCATCGAGGATGTCATCGACGGTGACGATGCCGAGCATGTGCTGCTGCGCGTCCACCACTGGAATGGCCAGCAGATCGTGGCGGCGGATCAGCCGCGCCACGTCTTCCTGGTCCATCTGCGCATCCACCATCACCGGCGGATTGACCTGGGCCACGTCCAGGATCGATTCCTCCGGCAGCCCGGTGATCAGCCGGCGCATGGTCACCACCTGCTGCAGCTGCTGGTTGGCCGGGTCGAGCACGTAGATCGCATACACGGTCTCGCGCGTGCGTTCGACCTGGCGGATGTGCTGCAGGGTCTGGGCCACGGTCCAGGTGGCGGGCACGGCGACGAACTCGGTGGTCATCAGCGCACCGGCGGTGTTCGGCGGGTAGCTCAGCAGCTTCTGGATGGTCTGCCGGGCTTCGTTGCCCAACAGCGGAATCAGCCGCGCGCGTTCTTCTTCATCCAGCTCGTGGACGATATCGGTGGCACGGTCGTCGGCCATCAATCCCAGCAGCGCGGCGGCGCGTGCCGGCGGCAGTGCGGCAACCAGCTCGCCACTGCGGTGCAGCTCCGGCGCCTCGAGCATTTTCACTGCACGCGGCAGCGACAGCGCGGCCAGCGTCTCGGCAGCGCGCTGCAGTTCGAGCGTGTTGAGGAATTCGACCGCGTCGGCGGTGTTGTAGTTCGCCAGCGGTGCCGACAATGCTGCGGCATCGGCCACCGGACGCAGCAATTGCTTCTGGTTCATGGTGATTCGCCTTCATGGGGTGCGACCTCGCGCAACGCCAACGCAGGCAAACCGTCCCGGTGTCAGGCGGTGGCCATCGCTGGCGTCGACCGAGGTCGACTTCTACTGTCGCTGGACATGGGTTGGGGACTCCGGAGGGGTGTACTGCCGGACACGCCGGCAGCGGCGGGCAGTCTGGACCTGCGGTCGGTGCAGGTCAACCCGCCACGCTGACCGGACAATGGGCCCGCTGCCGTTCTCGTGCGTACACAGCGGCGCGCGCATAATGCCCAGGTGGCACCCGCCGCGCTTCCCCTCCCCGCCGAACGGACGCACAGCCGGCCTTCCGATGACCAGGTATTCCCATGCATAGCGGTGGTCTGGAACTGGCACTGGTGCTGCTGCTGGCCGCGGTGATCGCGGTGCCGGTGTTCAAGAAGTTCGGCTTCGGCGCGGTGCTGGGCTACCTGGCGGCCGGCGTGGTGCTGGGGCCGGACGGTCTGGGCTTCGTACAGGACGCCGACCGCATCCTCGGCGCGGCCGAGATCGGCGTGGTCATGCTGCTGTTCGTGATCGGGCTGGAGCTGTCCCCGGCCCGGCTGAAGGTGATGCGGCGCTCGGTGTTCGGTGCGGGCGCGGCGCAGGTGGCGCTGTCCGGGCTGGTGCTGGGCGGCCTGCTGCTGCTCGATCACTTCCAGTGGAAGAGCGCGCTGGTGGTGGGCGTGGCGCTGGCGCTGTCGTCGACCGCGGTCGGCCTGCAGCTGCTGTCCGAGCACAAGGCGATCAACAGCGACCATGGCCGGCTGGGGTTTGCCATCCTGCTGTTCCAGGACCTGATCGCCATTCCGCTGCTGGCCGCGATTCCGCTGCTGGGCGGGGTCAAGAACGAGACGCTGCGCTGGGAAGATGCGGCCGTCGCGCTGGGCGCGCTGGCGGTGGTGATCCTGTGCGGGCGGCCGGTGCTGCGCCGGGTGTTCGGCATCATCGCCCGCACCCGCAGCCCGGAAGTATTCACCGCCACCGCGCTGCTGGTGGTGCTGGGCACCGCCTGGTTCATGCAGGAAGCCGGCCTGAGCCCCAGCCTGGGGGCGTTCCTGGCCGGCGTGCTGCTGTCCGATTCGGAATTCCGGCACGAGCTGGAATCGCAGATCGAGCCGTTCAAGGGCCTGCTGCTGGGCCTGTTCTTCATTGCCGTGGGCATGGGCATCGACCTGGACCGCATCGCCGCCGAACCGTGGATGATCGCTGCGGGCGTGGCGATCCTGCTGGTGGTGAAGTTCAGCCTGCTGTACGCCATCGGCCGTATCGCCAGACTCAGCTCGCGGCAGTCGTTGCTGCTGGGCAGCGTGTTGTGGCTGGGCGGCGAATTCGCCTTCGTGGTGTTCAACGAAGCACAGCGTGCGCATCTGCTGGGCAATGCCAACCATGACCGGCTGGTGGCGATCGTCGGCCTGTCGATGGCGATCACCCCGTTGCTGATGATCGCCCTGATACGCCTGCTCGGCGAGGAGAAGGTCGCGCCCCGCCAGGCGGCGGAGGCCGACAAGGTGGCGCCGGACAATCGCCCGAAGGTGCTGATTGCCGGCATGGGCCGCTTCGGCCAGGTGATCGCGCGCCTGCTCACCGCGCAGAAGGTGCCGTTCGTGGCACTGGAGGCGAACCCGGACACGGTGGCCGACCTGCGCCGCTTCGGCAACCAGCTGTACTACGGCGATCCGACCCGGCCGGAGATGCTGCGCGCCGCCGGTGGCGAGCACATCGACGTGTTCGTGATCACCGTGGACGACCCGGAAACCAACCTGCGGGCGGTGCGCATGGTGCGCCGCCTGTACCCGGACGCGACGGTGCTGGCGCGTGCGCGCAACCGCCAGCATGCCTGGCGGTTGATGGACATGTCGGCCGAACCGTTCCGCGAAGTATTCGGTACCAGCCTGGAAATGAGCGGGCGCGTGCTGACCGCGCTGGGCGTGGCACCAAACGTGGCCGAGCGCCACGTGCAGCAGTTCCGCGAGCACGACGAGAAGCTGCTGCGCGACCAGTACCTGGTCTACGACGACGAGGCCGCCGTGATCCAGACCTCGCGCGATGCCCGCAACGACCTGATGCACCTGTTCGAAGCGGACGCGGAAAGCGACGACAAGTAGATCCACGCCATGCGTGGATGTTTTTGTTTCCGTGCGCGGCGATCATCCACGCATGGCGTGGATCTACTGAAGGCATCCTGCCGACCAACGGTCGGCACCCACCCTATGGAGTGCGACCTTCAGCCGTTGTCGCGCAGGAACCTGGCCATCGAAGAGACGCCCGGCACGCGCGGCTCGGACGCGGAAAGCGACGGCGACAAGGAGCGCTGACCGACGGGGTTGGGTAGTGCCGGCCGCTGGCCGGCAACCTCATGAACCYCGCCAGGATTGCGAAGCTGCCGGCCAGCGGCCGGCACTRMCGCGCCTTGGGGTCAGCCGTTGTCGCGCAGGAACCTGGCCATCGAAGAGACACCCGGCACGCGCGGCTC